>CAMAIG010000262.1 GCA_945835085.1 uncultured Ruminococcus sp.
TTTATGCTTACAAGCAAACAGAGAGCCTTTTTAAGAGGCATTTCCGCCAAGGAGGACACTATCTTCCAGATAGGCAAGGGCGGTATAAACGAAAATCTCATTGCACAGGTAAACGACGCCCTCAAGGTCCGTGAGATAGTTAAGATAAAGGTGCTGGAAACATCTCCCGTAAGCGCTCACGAGGCTGCCGAGGAGCTTTCTCAGAGCACAAAATCGGAGATAGTTCAGGTAATAGGCAGCAAGCTCGTTCTTTTCAAGAGAAATCCTCAGGAGCCTAAGATAGAGCTGCCTAAGGCGGAGAAGAAAAAGCAGTGACTGTTGCACTTTTCGGGGGCAGCTTCGATCCCGTCCACAATGGTCATGTAAATGTTGTAAGATCATTGCTCGAAAGGGTAACGGATATAGACAGGGTAATTATTATGCCTGCTGCGGTAAACCCCTTTAAGGCTCAGACGGGCACATCTGCCTCAGCCGAGGACAGGCTTCAGATGTGCAGGCTCGCATTCGGACACATTCCCCTATGCACCGTGTCCGACTATGAGATATCAAAAAGCGGCATCAGCTATACGGTAAACACCCTCGAATGGCTGAAAGAGAGCTGTCCCGAATGCAGGATAATTCTAACCGTGGGAAGCGATTCTCTGGAAAGCCTGCCCAAATGGCACAGAGCGGAGGATATTTTCCGTATGGCTGATATTGCGGCAGTGTCACGGTCGGCACAGGATAACCTAAGGATAGCTGCCTTTGCCGAAAAGGCTCAGTCGGCAGGAGCAAGAGTTATGATAGTGGAAACCGAGCCTTTTGAGGTATCATCAACGCAAATTCGTGAAAAAATTTTAAAAAATCAGGATATATCTTGCTATATGGACAAAAATGTAGTAGAATATATTTTAAGCAGGCATATTTACGAAAGGCGGAAATAAGATCATGACCGGTGCTATCTGCGGCTGCGATACCGACGAGATAAAGGATATCCTGAAAATCAGGCTGTCAAAAAAGCGCTATACCCACAGTCTTAATGTGGCGGAGGCTGCAAGGAGCCTTGCGGAAAAATACGGTGCGGATAAGGACAAGGCATATCTTGCAGGGCTTGTCCACGATATCTGCAAGGAAATTCCCAAGGAGGAGCAGCTTGCAATGGCAAAAAACTGCGGCAGGGATTTCTCTCCCGTGGAAATGAAGATACCTCCCCTTTATCATGCAGCGGCAGGAGCGTGGTACTGCGAGAATGTTCTGCATATACATGATGAGGATATCCTCAACGCCGTGAGATATCACACTGCGGCAAGGGCAGGAATGTCCCTGATGGAGGAGATCATCTATCTTGCAGATCTGATTTCAGAGGACCGTTCCTATAAGGACGTGGGTAAAATGCGAAGGCTTGCTTCTGCGGATATATCCACCGCAATGCTTGCAGCGCTTAAATTCTCCGTTTCCGATGTGATAGAAAAGGGATCGCTTATTCCCGAAAGCACCGGTGCTGCGTACAATTATTATGCCGAGAAAATGAAAAACAAGGACTGAAAGGCGGAAAAATATGACACAGAACGAAGCTCTTGAAATTATCGTCACCACTCTCGACCGCAAACTGGCAGAAGAGATAAAGGTGCTGAAAATAACAGAACTTACTATAATTGCCGACTATTTTGTAATAGCCGACGGTACTTCGATCACTCAGACAAGAGCGCTGGCAGACGAGGTCGAATTCCAGCTCAAGGAAAAGGGGCTTGAACCCAGACAGGTCCAGGGCAACAACGGCGGCGGCTGGATAATCCTCGACTACGGCGATATCGTCGTTCACGTTTTCAGCAAGGAGCAGAGGGATTTCTATAATCTCGAAAGACTCTGGCGTGACGGCGAGGAGATAGATATATCAACACTTATCAAGGAGAAGTAAGGACCATTTATTAACAAAAAAGGGGTATTAAAATGGACGAACTGAACATGGATTCCCTGGAGCTTCCCGAGCTTGACAGCACTGATTACGAAAATATGGCAGACGCTTCAAAGGCATTTCTTGACGATCTTCCCGAAGCAAAGAAAAATGTCGGCTCCACGGACGACTATTCCTATGAATACGACGATTCCGAGATCTCCATGCCCACTCTCAGCGAAATGGACGGCTCTCAAACAGCTGCCGCTCCCACACAGCAGCCTGCCCCCGCAAAAAAAGCGGAAACAAAGGCTGAGCTTCCCTCCATTGACGATATGTATACACCTGTGCAGCAGGAAATCACTCCTCCAAAGGCTGCCGCTGCGAAGCCTGCTCAGAACACTTCAAACGCTTACATTCCCACAGGCTCCTCAAATGGAACATACTCGGGCACACGCTCCATTGATGACATCTATGCGGCAAGAAATGCCATCGACCCCGAAAAGTTTGAAAAGGGCAAAAAAAGAGCGACCTTTATCGGCATAGGCGGCTGCATACTTTACGGCATAAATGTTCTTAGCTATTTAGGCTCTGCTTTCAGCGGGACCTTAGGTATATCCGAAATGCTGAGTCTTGTTCTGAACATAGGTCTGCTTATTGTAACATTTATGTTCATGAAGGGCAACGATAAAGCACGCACGTTCCTTACATACATGAATTTGCTTGACGAGGTAAGAGGATTTATCTCACTCCCCTCTGCAATTGCGGCAGGTTCGCTGCTGGCGGCACTGGGCGGCGGGATCCTTTCGGCATATCTGCTGATTGTGTTAATTATATCGCTTATCGCACGAGGAATACTGCTCTATTTCATAGCCGTTGACGAAAACGTTGCGGAATACTGCAAGAACCGATGAAAGACGATTTTGAACTTCCGCCCATACGGCGGGAACAGGACTACCCCATGACTATGGAGGAGCTTGAGCTTGCAGCTGAGATAGAAAAGCCCGATCTGTCCGATGTGGAAAGGCTCAGTCTTTCGGATATGGAGGGCAATCCCGTTGAAGCACCCATACAGAAGGACTTCAAGGCTGCGGGAAGACTCAGCAGCATTAAGAGGGAAAAGGCTCTTGACGCCCACAGAAAGCAATTTATCCCCACAAAGGCAAATCTTGATATGTTCTATGTTCGAAACGAGGAAGGCTTTCGTGAAGCACGGACAGGCATGGAAAAGGCTATTTTTGCAGGCACAGTGTTCATATTTGCAGACCTGGGATTTATGCTGTCCTGCTTTTCTGCAGCGAACCTTATAATGGTCATTGCTCAGATAGTTCTGTGCTTTACGTTCATGCGAAGCAGCGACAGGGCACGGAAATGGCTGTCGGGATTCTGTGTGGTGAATTTTTTCATCACACTTATGAATATTTTTGCAAGGATAGAATATTCTGTGCCCGATAACGCCGTAAGCGCATATTTTAACGGCAATCCCCTGCTGCTGCTTTTATATGTGGTGCTGGCGATAATTTTTGCGGCACTTTCGATATATATCCGCTTCAACAGATACATCGAACAATACTGCCTTAGAGCCATCGGGCTTACAGACGAGTACCTCGATGAAAATGATGTTGAGTGATGAATATAAATAATTTTATATAAA
>CAMAIG010000263.1 GCA_945835085.1 uncultured Ruminococcus sp.
GAAAGATCGGTGCTGTAATTGTAAAAGACTTGTCCCGTCTTGGACGTGAATATCTACAGACAGGATATTACACCGAAATATATTTTCCTCAGAAGGATATTCGCTTTATTGCCGTGAATGACAATGTGGATTCCGATACGGGAGATAATGATTTTGCTCCCTTCAAAAATATTATTAATGAGTGGTACCTTTATGTGCCGAAATAACTCATAAACAAATCCCTATAATACGAACATTCCCCTGCAAAACAATAAGGCGTTCGGGTGACTTACACAGTAGCCCGAACGCCTTGTTGTTTAGTTCATTATTAGCTCAGCGATTATTTCAAGAATAGAATCAAGGGGATAAAGCTATGTTCCACCCAAAAACTGTATTGGCGGAGTATGCGGCAATAACTCAGAAAAAACATCACTCTAATTCATAAGTAACCCCGTTGATATAGAATGCCTTAACATCTGAAATGTCGGTGTAGATCTGCTCATAAATCTCACCAAGCTCATTGCTTTCACCTGTTGGCTCTGTATATTCCAGATCAACGATAACGCTGCAGATATCACCCGATACAGAAGAACTTCCGCCGCCGCTCTGCACCCTAATATGGCTGCCGTCGGCTCTGATAAGATACATCTCATTGGAAGAGAAACCGGGTATTATTCCACCGGAGTCCAGGGTCACTTTTTCATCGGGATAATTCTCCCTGATGTAGCTGTCATTATCAAAAGTATCGGAGTATTCATACTCTATCCTGCCGCCTACGGAAGTAAATTCAATAGCAGACGGAGTGCACTGCAAGGTGTTTTTTAAGCTGTCGATCTGATGTCCTTCGCCTTCTTCGTTCCAGAAAATGACCGACTGAGAATAATTAAAGGTGAAAGCCTGTGAAGTATCTGTGCAGATTTTCTTCGTATCAGCCTTTTCCGAGGGAGCAAACCTAAGGCTGAAGCTCCAGTCAAGACGAATACCGATAATGTCATCGTCCGTAAACTCGGTTTCTTCCCCTGTTTTATTATCAATACAATATTTCTCGTTTTTACCCCGAGTGCATACCTGATATTCGGAAAGGTAATCCCACATCGGTATATCCGAGTACAGATCGGAGCCGCTTGCCTTGAACTTTTTTCCGTTGATATTGCTGTCATAGCTGAATCTGTAAGTCAATAAAACATTTCCCTCTTCGGTAAACTCCTTAGAGTGTGAACCATGTCCGCCGTTTGTGGAGTCGGTTTTATGCTTGTCGAAAAGGGTCGATAATCCCTTGCAATTTTCATCGGGAAGATTTATGAAATGATCTCTGACAGGCTCACCGTCAACTCTGTATATCTCTGCTCTTAGCATCATATTGTGACTGTCACCCGCTGCACCGAGAATGCGAATTGCATAATCATCATTGCTTACCTTATACTTGAAATCCCTCACAGTACCCATAAGCGAATCGGCAAGCTCATTGTCATCAACTCTGACATAATTCCCGAATACGTCATCATAGCTTATCTCCGAAGCTGCATAAACACCCACACCGAACACTGCACAGGCTGCAGCCGAGGCAGCGGCAATTTTAAGCGCAGAAAAACGATGAGCTTTTTTCGGGGCTGCTTGCATAAGCCTGTCCGTCAGTTCATCGGAAGGCACGGCTTCGGAAAAAGCCGACTTTATCCTTTTTGATAATTCACGTTCATTCATCACAGAAATCCTCCTTTAGTAATATTCTGAGCTGCTCTCTCGCACGTCTGAGCCTTGTACGAACAGTAGCTTCCTTAGTACCTGTCATTTTTGCGATCTCGCTGCAGGAATGGTCGTAGAAATAATACAGAACAACAGTCAGACGCATTTCCTGCTTCAAGGTCATTACAGCGTCAAAGACTATCTTGTTTTCGGTATCGGTGCAAATATCCTCTCCATCAGTTATCTCGGGTATTTCGTCCTTGCTGCGTTTTTTAAACCATGCCGACCGTCTTAACAGCCTTACCTGGTTGACCGTAACCTTAATAAGCCAGGCTTTTCTGTGTTCATCATCGGCAAACGCTTTTTTACTGTTAAGAAGCTTTAAGAAAACGTCCTGAGTAATATCCTCCGCATCGTGAACATTTCCCGTTCCCGCAAGAGCAAGGCGGTATATCATTTCCGAATGCTCCCTTATGGCATCTTCATATTCACTGCTCATCAAATTCCCCCTTTCACTTATTAACATACATCAGAAAGGCAAAATGTTTCACATATTTCACTTTTTATTTTACATCAGAAAATACTTCCCATCAAGATGTTTATATGTTATATGATTAATCATAAATATTTGTGGTCACAAAATCAATGCTTGCTAAAATCTACCCCAATTCTCCCGAGTTGAATACACTTGCAATTCTCTCAGGTTGAAAAAAATTCTCATAAGTTGAAAACCACGCAAACAAGCAGCATGAAAGAGTTTACGACAGACGTAAACGGTCCTACGACAGGATCGTCACTGCTCATGACTTAGCATAAAAAAGCACCGCAGGCGTAATGCTTGCTGCATCTCTGCTTGCGGTGCAATGTCAATTTGTTCTTTACAATATGAATGGTTCTCCGGGTCTAATGATAATGATTCGGTCAGGATTTATTATATGTTCTTTGAGCTTTGTTGGATCGCCGTTAAACGGATCGAAATCAGGGGCATCAACAGTTCCCCAATGAATACATATCAGCTTTGAATCGGGATAGGTATTTGCCAGCTTTACAGCTCCGTTAAATGAGATATGCCATGAATTATCCGAAAAGTCAAACAGGATAACATCGGGAATAACGGACATATTCAAATGTTCTTCCATAAGTCGTGAATCACCGGGCATCCAGATACAGCCGTCAGGCGTATCAAGGCGAAATCCACAATAGTCTTTGTTTTCCCATTTTCGGAAATTATATGACGGATACTCATTTTGCCAGGCATGATCTACGGGTGTTAAGGTGACCTTCACATCATTTACGAGAAATGACGAATAAATATCATGTCCGAATCCTGCAAGACCTTCCTCGGTCATTATATCAGCAACATATTTTGGAGCATGATATGATTTACAAACATTTTTCAGACTGTTACAGGTATCCCGACTGAAATGGTCGCTGTCAATGTGGGTAACTAATACAGCATCAAGGGCAGGCACATCTTTGGCGGAAATAGGTGAATCAAATAACCGAGGCATATCAAAGCCCTCAATAAGCGGGTCAATCATAATCGTTGTCCCTCTTGAGTTGATAAATGTTCCTGCATTGCCCAGCCAGCGTATAACGGTATTATCCGTTTTTTCAAAGGCTTCTGCACCAAAGGTGACTACCGAATCGGGCATAGCCTGACCCTTTGAACTTCTTATTACGCTCATGTGTTTTTCTCTCTTTCTTCAAGTTCCTTGTACCACTCCTCCAAAGCAGCTTCAATAAGCCGCTTGACCTCTGCGGTGCAGGAAGTGCCCTTTTCTTAGCAGTATTTCTTGAAATCATCTGCGATATTGGAACGAACACGAGTGGCGATGGTTCGCATATTA
>CAMAIG010000264.1 GCA_945835085.1 uncultured Ruminococcus sp.
CATTGTTGATTACCGAATAGCCACTTGTACTATCACCGATTATCGTTTTCGCTTGCGCAATGCCTGTCAGATTCTTCCCGCTGACAGTAATTTCCGAAAACGGCACGCCGCCCTGCAAGCCATCGATCTGAACGGGATTGCCTTTTGCTGTAATGTCACCCCCTCTCTGAGCCGACTTAAAAGGGCAATCGGGCAGGTTGGAAGCTTCGACGGTGACTTTAGCCGCTCCCTTGACAAACACATGATCGTCACAGGAAAAAACATAGCCGCAGCCGCCGTCTGCTATACTCTTCGTTCCGTCAACCCCTTCCCCCACATCGGGATATGCCGATACATATACCGTGCCGCCTCCGTCGTTTCGGAAATGATAGTATTTGTAATTTTCCGAAAATACTACCTTTGTGCCCTCCGCACTCGCCGCAAACGATGCCGTTCTGCGCTTTTCCTGTACCTCTCTTGTTTCCATGATTTTACCTCCTTAATTTTCGTACTCAACGACGATCTGACGGGCTGTTGTGCTGCCTGCCGCAAAATATGCCGCATATTTGGCAAGCTTTTCTGCCGTCATGCCGTCGCCGTAGTATACATATCCGTTAGCACTCAGATTTTCGGGATCGTAATCGCTGTAATCGGTGTATGCCGATACATTCAGCGGGATATCGATATACTGTGTGCCCGTATTTGTTTGAGCTATATCCTCTATTCTGTCTTCCCAGTCGTAAAAAGTTATATCATTACCGACTTTTAACATTTTTCGGAAATTCGCCCATTTTGTTGTTTTGGTGATGATATAATCCTTTCCCACCCGTATCATATCACCGGAATATCTGTATGCATTGCCGATAGTGTATTCATATTCCTCGGTATATTCATTTCCGTCTGCAACATAATCGCCTACTGTATTTCCGTCCATGCCGATTCCCGGTTTCGGCTCATAGGGACAGCCCTGCTGCAAATATGAATATCTGTCTTCGGCGCTTCGTTTTTCCATTTTGGAATATATTTTTGTGTACACCGATTTTGAATATGTGTTTGCGGTATTTTCATACCGTTCAACCGTTCCGATAGCCGGCAGGGTGGGGGGGATCTCCGACGGAAAATCCGGGTGTATCGGATTGTAGTTTTTTGCACTATCATTGTCCGATGTCCAGAATTCACGGGTGTTTCCATAGCTGTATGTAACGCCTTCGGGGAATGGCATAGTGCCGTTGTATCCAATGCCGTCGGTGCCGTAATAGGGATATGTTTCCAGATCTGCCTTGCCCGAATATGTTTTTGTTTTTCGGGCATTCGTCAGGAATGTATAATAGCCCACATAATCATCACCGTCATAAATTTTCACAGCCATGCAGCTCCGATATTCGTAATGGTTCACCGTGTCAAATTCGGTGTGCCAATTTGCAATATCGGCAGATCTCGGCTCTTCGTAAACGGACATAAATGCGTGTTCTTTGAATTCTTCCACATCATACGACGTTTTCAATGCCGTGGGATTATCCACATAGCACACAACATACCTGATACCACGGATTTTTTCGTTGATAACATCAAATCTGTTTCCCGTAACAATGCAGGTTTCCGACGATGTTGAATTGGGCGTGATACTGCCGTCCGAATTTATCACAAATCCCATGCTGTCAGCCCGATTGTAACCGTTCGGCGTTTTCCATTCATATAAAAAATACCGCCCGGGCAAAAGTCCGTCAATTATGATCGGCTCCGTTCCCGTCTGCATGTCCAGCGCCGAAGTTGTTTCATTGATGTATACAATAACGTCTGCCGCACCGGTAACGACTGCGTCACCTGCGTTTGTATTGGTGTTGAAATCCAGCTCCAGCCGTGCCCCGGGCACAAAATTTCCATTGCCGTCTGTTTTTCGGATTATCATCTTTACGGTATTTGTCACAGGCTCCAGAAGCCAGCGTATGGCAAAAGCTCTTACAGTATTAAGCATGTCCGCTGTCCTCCGTAAGCACAACGGTTTCCATGCCGTTGTACCATTTGTCAACGATATTTTCCAGTGCTATCTCACTGTCTGTCTGAGTCCGGTCGCACTCCATTGTATAAACGCAGCCGTCTTTGTAGGTGATAGTTACTTTCCCTTTCCCGTTTTTTTCCACCGACAGATCTCTTACAGCCCTTGTGATATCCTTTGCGCTGTGCAGTACGCCCGAAAATGACCGCAGACCGCCGTTGACGCCCTTAAATTTGTACTGCATTATCCCTCACCCTTCAAATATTTTTCGTATTCGTCGCTGTCCACCTGAATGTCGCCCTGATATCGTGTGTGTATAATGTTGCTCCCGTCTTTTTCGCCGATTTTCAACGTCTGCTCCAGCCTGCGGGATATTTCCCCCAGTGATGCGCCTATTTCATTTCCGCCCGCACTGTTTGCGGAAAGCTGTGCAATAATGCCGCCGCAGGAAATAACGGCGCCGATGTTGTTGACAGTCAGCTCTTCGCCCTCCGCAAAGCTGTATTTGGTGTTCAGCTCCGGGATATGGTCTATCAGTGCTTTTTCAACCTTTCCGTAGGTGTAGGTGCGGCCGCAAATGTTCTTTCCGATCATCTCCGCCGCCTCTTTGGAGCGTATCAGACTGCCGCTGTCGGCCTGCAATATCAGTCCGCCTTCGCCGCTGATGTATGAATATTCGTTTCCGCTGCTGTCGTCGGCGATATACTCGGTGATAGTCAGCGTGTCGCCGATGTCGGGAAGAGTGCAGTCCTTGCAGGTGTATGTGAGCTTATCAATATTCCCGTACCAAGTGCAGAATGTCAGCACATTGGAATTTGATATGCACCAAAAGCCCATAAGAGCCGCCGCAATAGAATTAAGCACCGATGAACAGGCAGTTCCCACCAGCTCAGAGGTCGTCATGCTGCCTAAAGCGTCAAATGCGCCCTCTTTGTTGCTCCAGCCGCTAAGCCCCAGCTTTACGGCGATAATGTCAACAGCTTCCGCCGCCGATATGGATTCGGTGCCATTGTCAGCGCCCACATCATGAGCAGTAAGCTTGATGCCGTCGGCAAAAGCAAGGCGGTCGTAGGCTGTAAATTTCACTTCGTCCCGTGTCATGGCACGGGAATCAACGTAAAAATCAGGAAGCTTGATGCTTCCGCCGCCCTCGGGGGTAAGTATCACCCGCACCAGCGGCGCCCGTACCGATGCAACGGCATTGTAGTTGCTTCGCGGCACGGAAAAGGATATAGAAGTAATGGCAATGCCCCCCGCTCCCATGCCCGAAACGCTCCGATCAAGTGAAATATCCGAATGAATATCACCGAAATGTATATACGGACTGTAAATTTCTACGCTAAAGACCGCCGCTGTCGTCGGTGACAACGGCTTCAACGGCGGTGAATGTCGCCGAAAACTTGAAAAATTCACAGTAAATATTGGAGTGCGTCATCTGCGGCGAAAAGCTTTCGCAAATGACCTTCCCCGAAAATTCATCGCATATAAGATTTATCTCTTCCGGTTCCAAGGCAGCT
>CAMAIG010000265.1 GCA_945835085.1 uncultured Ruminococcus sp.
CGAGGCCGCTGCAAGGACTATGGAAGACGTTGACGCAGCTGAAGAGACAGCAGCGGAGGCTTCCGTAAGCAGTGATGAACTGGACGGCAAGGTTAGAGCCTACGCCGTTATGATAAACGGAGAATTTTACGGCGCAGTTGAAGAAACAGACGAGATCGCCGAGTACCTTGACGGCATAAAGGCTCAGTATGACGGTGAGGACGTTGTTTCGGTAGGCTTTGATAAGTCCGTTGAATACGGCTACGAGCAGTATGTTTACCCCACTCAGATAATGACCGAGGAAGAGATCGTTGAAAAACTCGGTTCCATCGTTTCCGAGCCTGTTTATTACGAAGTGCAGAACGGAGATAATCCCTGGAACATCGCAAAGCACAACGATATGAGCCTTGACGAGCTGAAAAGCTGCTTTATCACATTTGAGGGCGAGCAGATAGAGGATATTACGGAGTTCTGCCCCGTTGGAGCTACCATTCAGCTCAGTGCAGAGGTGCCTTTCCTTCAGACACTTGTTACAAAGAGCGTTACTTACACAGATTCCATAGATTATGAGATCATAAAGACGGAAGACCCCAATATGTATAAGGGCGACACCGCAGTTGACGTTAAGGGCATTGAGGGCGAAGCCGAATACAAGGCTCTTGTCACCTACAAGAACGGCGTTGCCATCTCCAAGGATATTCTTGAAGAAAGAGTTATTTCCGCTCCCGTTGCACAGGAAGTAAGAGTGGGAACAAGACAGACCACTACTGAGGTAAGCACAGGCAGCGGCGGCTCGGGCGAGTATTTCTGGCCCGTTGACGGCGGTTACATATCGGCTTATCAGGGCGACGGAAGAGGACATAAGGGCATTGATATTGCTGCTCCTTACGGAACACCTATTTATGCGGCTCAGTCGGGTACCGTAACAAGAGCTACCAATAAGTATGACGGCTACGGCAACAGCGTTATGGTTTCCCACAGCGACGGAAATGTTACAATGTACGCTCATATGAGCAGCATTGCTATCAGCTACGGCGACTACGTTGTAAAGGGTCAGCTTATCGGATATGTAGGCAGCACAGGCAACGCATCGGGAAATCACCTCCACTTTGAGGTAAGATCCGGCGGTTCCTACCTTAACCCCGTAGATTACGTTTCACAGTATTGATAAATAAAAAATTGCCGGCGGCAGGTTTAAACTGCTCGCCGGTTTTATTTTTATTCGGAAGTCTCGGTTTCGGAAGTCTGAGTCTCTGTTTCTTCGGTGCCGTCGTTTCCCGTCAGCTCGGTAAAGCTGCCGATAACGGCGGAAATGTCTGCATCGGGGAAGGAAATGCCCGTAAGCGCCATTGTTTCGGGGTCAAAGGTCATAATATAGCCGCATTGGGAGATCTCTCCGCTGTATTCAAGCCCGTTTTCCGTTTCGGCAAGGGTCAGGTCGGGCATTGCCGCACAGTTGTCTATTGCGTCAAACATAAGCCTGAACATTGCGGCTTCGTTTATGTTCTCACGCTCAATATCAAGGGTCAGCTCCCCGAGAGAAGCGGTCAGACCGTTATCCCCGAAGGAAATATGCAGTCCTGCCATAGTTTCGGGAGCGGTTATGTCCATTTCCCACATTCCCGTTCCCAGACGGCGCATAGTTCCGCCGACCTCCATTTTCGCCGCCTTGTCCTCACCGAAGGCGGTCAGGGTGAATTCGCAGCTGAAAGCCTTGTTCAAGTCGGGAGCTTTTGCGGTAACAGCCTCCTTGATTGTTTTACAGCCTGTTAACATTATTGCAATTATAACTATAGGTAAATAAAATAACAGCTTTTTGCGCATAAAAATGCCCTCCGTTTCATTAACTTTGAACAGAGGGCATACTTTTTGTTTCAACGCCTTATCTGTTCCATTCTTTGAACACAAAAGGCAGCTCTTCTATCACATCCGTGGGCAGCATTCCCATTACAGACAGCTTTTCTGCGGCAAGGTCAGCGGCTCTGCCGTGAACATACACTCCTGCGGCGGCAGCGTCGGAGGGGGCAAGTCCCTGTGCGGCAAACGCCGAGATGATACCTGTAAGAACATCTCCGCTTCCGCCTCTGCTCAGACCGGGATTTCCTGCCTTGCAGACGTACAGCTTTCCGTCGCCTGCAATGAAGTTCGGCACTCCTTTGGCTGCAACGATAATATCATACTCACGGGCAAGGGCAAGCGCCATTGTAAGTCTGTCCGCTTCTCCGCCGAAGGCTGCGGCGTAAAGACGTTTCAGCTCCCCGAGATGGGGCGTGACGATAAGCTTGTTTTTTGTGTTTCTGATAATATCTATGCAGTCCGTTATGCAGTTTATGCCATCGGCGTCAAGAATTATCGGACATTCTGCGCCTGTGACAACGGCTTTCACAACGGCTTTTGTTCCTTCCGTAACGGAAAGTCCGCAGCCTATAGCAACGGCGGTGCATTTTTTTGCTTCTTCAAGGATAATATCCGCATTTTCTGCAGCGATCGCACCGTTTTCGTCCCCTTCAAGGGGCAGGGTCATTGCTTCAAAGCAGGAGGCGGCTATACGGTTCGTTACTTCCCCCGTTGAAGCAAGGGTAACAAGACCTGCGCCGCTTCTCAGGGCAGCTTTTAACGCCATTGCCGCTGCTCCGCTCATTCGCCGGCTCCCTGCAACACAGAGCAGACGTCCGAATTGGTTTTTATATGAGTTTTCGGGGCGCTTGGGGAAAAGTGAGCGCACATATTCCGCTTCAAGCCCTTCTCCCACATAGCTTTCGGAGCGGAAGCAATCTTCCGTAAAGCCTATATCTGCGGTAATTATCTTTCCGCAAAGTGATTTAAGCGGCTCGGACAGCATACCCGTTTTTACGCAGCCGAAGGTAACGGTGCAGTCGCATTTAAGCGTACCTTCCGCAGCTTCTCCCGTAAGGCAGTTTCCGCCTGAGGGAACGTCTGCGGCAACGATTATTTTTCCGCAGCGTGATGCAAAGGAAAAGCAGGCTTTAAGCTCCGGGGGCAGTTCGCCGTGAAAGCCTGTGCCGTAAACAGCGTCAACGATAAGTGCGCAGGAGGAAAACAGCCCGAAAACGGCGTCAATATTGTCGTTAAGAGCCATTACCTCAACATCATAGGCGCTCAGTTCGCAGTATTCATAAGCGGCAAGCTCCGTGGACGGGTCGCCCGAGGTGAGAACGGCGCATACCTTGAAGCCTGCTTCGGAAAGGTAACGTGCGGCGGTGAAGCCGTCTCCGCCGTTGTTGCCCTTTCCGCAGAGGATAAGTATACCGTCGGAAAGGTCATGCTTTAAGGAAAGACGGCATATAGTTTCCGTAAGCGCTGCGCCTGCGTTCTCCATTAAGGTCTTGTAGGAAACGCCGTGGGAATCGGAATAAGCCTCCGCAGCCTTCATCTGCTTTGGAGTTGCGTAAAACATTCTATCACATCCTAAATCAAAGGCGGCTTTGCGCCGCCTTGTTGTTTATTCATAAAGAAGCACCGTTGCCATTA
>CAMAIG010000266.1 GCA_945835085.1 uncultured Ruminococcus sp.
GGCTTCTGCATGAAAATCAACCAGGATATTTGGGGTATCAATTTCTCCCAGCAGCTCCTCAATACACTCAAAAGGATTGTTGAGCGGCTCCATAAACGCCGTTCCCATGATATTTACCACCGCAAAGCTGTATGCTCCCTTGTCAAGAACGCAAACGCCCTTGCCCACGACTCCCTCGGGATAGTTTGCAGGCCGCAGGAGATCGTCCCTTTCGTCATAGCAGGGGAGAAATTCCCGCCGCTTGAAGCAGTGATTTCCCGTGGTAATGACATCGGCAAATCCAAAAAGCTCCTCCATGGACTGCCTTGTTATACCGTTGCCGTCAGCGGAATTTTCGCCGTTTGCAATGACTATATCAATTTTTTCCTGACCTTTTAGCCGTGATATTGCCTTTCTTGCGAACTCGCAGCCCATGCTGCCCACAATATCACCTGCAAACAGTACGTTTATCATTATCCTTCCAACCTTCTCAGCGGTATTTCTTTCTTACGTCGTCCGTCATTTGGCAAAAGGCTTCCCGTATCTCGGGAGGGGAGATTATCTCCGCCCCTGTGCCGAACTGGAAAAGCCAGCCGTAGAATGTAAATCCCGGCTTTATCTTCACATTGACCGTGAAGGTGCCGTCCTCCGATGGTATCATTATGGTGTCGGGACCGAATTTGTCCAGCACGGAATTTGCAAGCCCCTCGTCAAATTTTATCTTGATATCCATGTCCTTGCCGCTGAACATGGAAAAGCTTGTGCTCATATATCCCGACAGGTCAAAGCTCTCGGGCATTTTCTCCGCCTTTTCCGCAAGCAGGCTCACCCGCTCCATTCGGTCAACACGGAAATTTGTAAGGCTTTCGGGGTGACCCTCGTAATATGCCACCATGTAATAATTTCCGTCGCTCCAGGTGAGGGCATAGGGAGAGCAGACTCTTTCGCCCCTGTAAACCTTCTCCTTTGAGGAATTATAGGAAAAATAGCGGAATTTTATCATGCATTTTTCGTTGATGGCACGCTGAATGGCGTCCACATTGAGATAAATCATCTCGTTGGCGGATTTTACACGGTTTGCAATGAAAACCCTTCGGCGCAGCTCTCCCGCACTGAATTTATCCGCAAGCCCCTCCAGCTTTTTAATGAGCTGCCTTGATTTCTTTTCCGTGATGAACCTTGCGGAGCTTACGGCGTCTGCAAGGAGCTTTAATTCCGTCAGCTCAAATTCACGGGAGGCAAGATAATATCCCTTTGCTCTGCCTCGGTTAACCGACAGGATATCCATGCCGTACATTTCAAGTATGGCAATATCCTCGGAAATAGTCTTTCTGTTGGCGTTGACACCCTGTGCCGCAAGCATCTCCGACAGCTCATAAACTGTCAGGGGATGGGCTTCATCGGTGTCGTGCCTTAATATATCCGCCAGAATAAGAAGCTTCAGCTTCTGGCAGTCACCTGCTTCTTTGAATGGCATTTGCTTAACCTCCGTGTCAGTCGGAATAGAACCATTTTATGCGCTTTTCAACCTTGATAAAGGCTGTGAGTATCCTGGGACTGAACTCTCCGCACTCGCCGCAAATCATTTCCACAGCCTTGTTAACGGCGTAGGCGTACTTATAGACACGCTTGCTTACCAGTGCGTCATAAACGTCGGCAATGGAAACTATCTGTGCCCACAGGGATATATCATCGCCTTTCAGCCCATCGGGATAGCCGTTTCCGTCCCATCTTTCGTGATGGTGACGGGCGATATCATAAGCATACTTGAATGCCTTGTGGTCCTTCATCTGGGGAATTTTTTCCAGAAGCTCCGCACCCTGAATTGTGTGGGTCTTCATTATCTCAAACTCCTCATCGGTAAGCTTTCCGGGCTTATTAAGGATAACATCGGAGATAGCTATCTTTCCCACGTCATGCATCATGGCGGCGTGGGCTATCTGCTCGATATCGTCACGGGAAAAGCCGTTTCCAAGCTCTGTCTGCTCAAGCATCAGCTTTGTAATGCTTCTTATACGTCTGATATGCGCCCCCGATTCGCCGCTTCGAAATTCGATAGCCGTGGCAAGGGACTCAACCATGCCCATATTGAGCTGGAGTATCTGATGGGACTGCTTGATTATCTCCGACTGCTGCCTTACGACCTCATCGGAAAGGGCTTTTCGTGAACGGAAAAGCTCTATGACCGAATTTATTCGCCTTTCAACCATAAAGGGGACCACAGGCTTCAGTATTATGTCCATGACCCCGAGATTGTAAGCTTCCTTCAGGGTATCGTCCTTTGATTCGGCGGTTATGAGAAAAACGGGTATCTTTGAAGTAAGCCCCGAAGCGTTTATCATGCGAAGAACATCTATGCCGTTCATCACAGGCATTATAACATCAAGGAGGACAGCGCTCAGACGGTCCTTGTTTTCGATTATCTTCCGTAGACCTTCCTGTCCGTTAACAGCCTCGTCAATTTCATACTGACCTTCAAAAATATTTTTCAGAATAGTCCTGGTAACATCGCTGTCGTCTACTATCAGAATGGTATTCTGTGAAAAGTCCATTGCATCACGTCCTTGCATATGAGGTACAGATCAATAGCCGTCGGTGCCTTCAAGAGAATCGTCGTTTTCTATCCAGCTCTGGACGTTGATAGTCCGATAGGTGTCCTTAGTAGTCCTGATGATAACGGTGGTTATGCCCGAATTGATGATAAGCCTTTTGCACATGGAGCATGGCTCAACGTCGCCGTAAAGCTCATTTGTCTTAGCGTCGTGGCAGGCGAGGTAAAGAGTGGCACCCATTGTATCCTTTCTTGAAGCGGAAATAATGGCATTTGCTTCGGCGTGAACGCTTCTGCAAAGCTCATAGCGCTGACCCTTGGGGATATTGAGCTTTTCTCTTGTGCAGTAGCCGAGGTCGCAGCAGTTTGCCCGTCCTCTGGGAGCGCCCACATAGCCTGTGGAAACGATCTCGTCGTTATTAACGATGATAGCGCCGAAATTTCTTCTAAGGCAGGTGCCTCTTTCAAGAACGGTTTCGGCAATATCCAGGTAATAGTTTATCTTGTCACGTCTGGGTAAATTATCCATAAAAAAACTCCTTTCCAAATACTTATACTTATTAATAATTATATCAGAAAATGCTATAGATTGCAATAGAATTTGTTAAAAAAGTCAAAACATCAATTAATAATCCGCACAAACAAACGCAAGTTAAAATTATCGTCCACATTTTACAAAGGAGGCGGTGGCACGTTCTTGACAAAGCAAGACCCCGTTATTGCGGCTAAACGCTTAATGTAATGTGATTGGCAGAACTTTTTTATTATGGCTGCTTCTTATTATTATAATTGATAAAGTTTGTTTGGCGGGGGAGCAAAGGGACAACCTAAGGGGAGGGGGAAGGACTAAACCCAACAAAAATGCGGACTTCCCCCTCCCCTCACGGTTT
>CAMAIG010000267.1 GCA_945835085.1 uncultured Ruminococcus sp.
ACGGGCAGACCCGTTACGGTGTATTTCACTGAGGCGTCGAAATACTCCTTTGCCGCTTCGACGGTAAGCATTACCTCATCAACCCTTTTTGTCAAAAGACGTGTGGTTACTCCGGGGTATGCGTTCTGCTCGTGGATAGCGGTGGGAATGCCCATCTGCGCAGCCTTCATAACGATAGGACCGCTGACATATCCGCCTGTGCCTATGACAATATCTGGCTTGAAGCCGTCGATTATCTGCTTTGCACGGTGTCCCGCAGTGGTGAGATATGCCACGGACTTGATGTTTCGGGCGATATTTTTCGGAGTAAGCTTTCTCTGAAATCCGCTGACCTTAATGGGAGCAAACTCTATCCCCGCTTTGGGAACAAGCCTTGCCTCCATTCCGTTTGGAGTTCCCGCATACAAAAATTCGGCGTCGGGACGCTTTTCCTTGATTATTGAAGCGATAGCAAGGGCGGGATTAATGTGCCCGGCAGTTCCTCCGCCGGCTAAAAGTACCTTTAACAATGTCTATCAGTCCTTTATTCTGTGGATTCGCAAAATGCTGCTTAATGGGTGTTTCCCACCTAGGTACGTCACTAATCAGCACTTGCTTCACTTGGCTTCGGGGCATTATTCTGCTTTGGGGGCGATGAGAAGATACATTGCCTTGAAACATTCAGTATAACGCCCATCTGTGCCAGCTGCATACAAAGCGCAGTTCCGCCGTAGCTGAAAAACGGCAGTGAAATTCCTGTATTCGGGATAGCGTTTGTGACAACTGCGAAATTGAACATTGCCTGAAGTCCTATCTGGAAGGTAAGTCCCACTACAAGTATCATACCAAATTTGTCGGGAGCCTTTGTGGCAATGTAGAAGCCTCTGAACACGAACATCAGGAAAATAAGGATAACGAGAACCGCTCCGCAGAAGCCCAGCTCCTCGCATACCACCGCAAAAACAAAGTCGTTTTTCGATTCGGGGAGATAGAGGAATTTCTGACGGGAATTTCCCAGACCCATTCCGAAAAGTCCGCCCGAACCTATGGCGATAAGGGAATTCTGCGTCTGCCATTCTTTGGAAGATGTGCCCGCAAAGGGGTTCTGCCATACGTTGATACGTTCGGTAAAGTAGCCGATGCCGTCGACGTTTATCTTATAGGCAACGATAATGCAAACCGCTCCCGCCGCTACTCCCGCCAGAAGCAGCAGATGTCTTATCCTAACGCCGCCTACGAACATCAGCACAATTCCGATAGCGCAGATGATGATAGTTGCGGAAAGATGCGTCTGCGTCAGGACAAGCACTGCGGGAAGTCCCAGCAGCACCAGAAACGGTGTTACGCCGTAGGAGAACTTATCCAGCTTTGAATAATTCATGGAGATAAGGTACGCAAAAATTATGATAATTGCAAACTTTGTTATCTCCGAGGGCTGAAATTCAAAGCTCGTGCCGGGTATGACGAGCCAGCGTTTTGCGCCGTTGTGATCCCGACCGAGGGGCGAGAATTTTACCAGAAGCAGCAGCACCAGCTGAAATACATATAATCCGTAAGCAATAATGGGCTTTCGAAAATTATGGTAGTCGAAGTAGGAGAGAAAGTACATGGCAGCAAGTCCCAGAGCCGAGAAAATAAGCTGCTTTGAGATGTAAGCGGTGCCGTCGCCGTTTTCCTCCTTGATAGCCCATGCGTAGCCTGCGGAGAACATCATTATCAGACCGAACACAAGCAGTATGAACACTATGGAAAAGAATACCAGATCCATTGGCCCCTGAACGATTTTTTCCTGATAGCCCCGTGAATTTTTCTTGTCCCATTTTATATTACGGGCAGCCTCCGCCAATGCAATACGCCTCCTTGAAATTCTATTGCGGTTATTTTAACGAGAATTGTAGGGGACGCATCCCGTCCCGCATTTTCCGATAGAACTTTTGTAACCTGCGGGCGGGGAAACCCCGCCCCTACAAATAATGATTTAAACGGGATTTTACACCATCATTATAACATTTGCAATAACGCCCGCTACAAGTCCCACAAGAGAGAAAGCTATCACTATCTTGTATTCCGACCAGCCGCAAAGCTCAAAATGGTGGTGGATAGGGGACATTTTGAAGATACGCTTGCCCGTTGTCTTGAAGCTTATGACCTGTATAACAACGGAAAGCGCTTCACAGATGTAAACTATTGCCACAAGGAAGAAAAGCAGATGCTGTCCTGTCATCATGCCCAGGGCAGCCACCGCACCTCCCAGGTACATGGAGCCTGTGTCGCCCATAAACACCTTTGCGGGGTGGAGATTCCATACGAGAAATCCCACGCAGCCGCCAGCCACCGCAACGCCGAAAATGGTGCATTCCCACAGTCCCAGAACGGAGAGCATCATGACGAAGGAAAGGGAGGAAACGACTGTCACCGTCGAACAAAGTCCGTCAACGCCGTCGGTGAGATTTACCGCATTTACGATATATATGAGCACGAGTATCATCAGAGGATAGTAGAATATCCCGAAATCAACGTCACCGAAGAAGGGGAGAAGTATCTTTGTGTCGTCCCCGAGAAGCTTTAAGACCCACAAAAAAGCGGAGGTCAGAACAAGCTGCATGACCATTTTCTGCTTGGGATTAAGCCCCTTGTTCTGCTTTTTAACCGCCTTGATGTAGTCGTCGATAAAGCCGATACCGCTGTTCAAAAGCGCAAAGCCCATGCAGGTGAGTATTCGGTAAAGTGGCAGGTCTTTTCCCATAGGTACGCCGTTTTCCGTGGTCGAACGCCAGAGCAGAAATCCCACAGAAGCAGCCACCAGCGAGCCGATAATGAACATAAATCCGCCCATCATAGGCGTTCCCTGCTTTTTCTTCTGACTTTCCAGCGCAGCACCTACGAACTTTTCTATAGTCTGCCCGAAATGGAGCTTTTTAAGCAGGGGAATGAGAAAAATTCCCGTTGCCGCCGAAATTCCGAAGGCAAGCGCAGCGGTCACAACGTTTATCCATAAAGCCATTTTATTCAACCTTTCCGAAGCTCACTGATAATATTTTCCAGCTTCATTCCTCTGCTGCCCTTGAAAAGCACCGTATCTCCGTCGGAAATTTTCGCTTTCAGCCATTCGACAAGCATATCGGGGTCGTCCGTGCTGCCCGAATGCAGTCCCGCTTCATCGGCGGCAGCGGCGATATACTTAGCCATTTTTCCATAGCAGGCGATGTAGTCAAGCTTCTTTTCGGCGGCATAGCGTCCGATCTCTGCGTGAAGCTCGGGGGAACGTTCACCCAGCTCCAGCATATCCGCAAGAACAGCACCCCGTCTGCCCGTGCATTTCATATCGCAGAGGGCGTCAATGGAAGCTTTCATGGAGGTGGGTGAAGCGTTGTAGCAGTCTATAACAGCGGTAAATCCGCCTATTTTCTCG
>CAMAIG010000268.1 GCA_945835085.1 uncultured Ruminococcus sp.
CCGCAATCAGAACATCTCTCAGGCTCAACGCCATTATCCAGCCAATCATGAAGCTGCCTGCCTATTTCGGGAGTAATTATCCCAGAAAAAGTATCAAGGAAAGTCGTATCCTTTGACGTGTTTGCAATGTGGTTTCTGCTGATATTCATAACGATATCAAACTCATACTCTGCATTTTCTCTCTGAACGGGAGCAAGCCCGATTTTAACGGGAACTGTTTTTCCGTTTTCATTCTGCTCCATTGCATACGCCATTTTTGCTCTCATAGTAACAATGACGTGACAGGGAACGGAAAGAAGCGTATTAATGAGATTATTCTGAATTTTCCCCGCTTCGTCCCATGCGGAAAAACTGCTGTTTCTGTTGTTGCTCCTCTTTTCGATTTCGCCTTTAATATCAAGGACCCCGCCGACATTATCCCAAGCATGAGAAAACGAATCTACGATTACCACACCATCAGGACCGACGGTTTCACAAGCTTCCTTGACGTATGCAATATATTTTTCGGGAGAATAGGGAGCGGACATCGGCTGATAGAAAAATTCTCCCGTTTCAGTAGGAAGGTCGGAACGGTTTGCGTAAAATCTGCCCCTCTCGTGTTCCGTATCAATAAGAGCAACCTTGTCCCAATCTCCCGTCATGCCATACGCTATGTAGAGAGCACCGAGAGTTTTTCCCGAGCCTGATGTACCCACAAGCCCCATTCTGAGCTTGGATTTTAATCGTGTGACTTTTTCCATATTAAACACCTCATTATTATTCATCATTACTGTTCAAGCTCGCCCAGAACGGGCACTCCTGGCCGATATATTTAGCGGGAAAAGCGGGGACGGCCTTATTCAGCTGACATATCCCGCTAGAACGGCTGAAATACGGGCACTGGTAACAGCTGACGTCTGCATTACCTTTTAAATCAATCGGGAAATTTACGGCGACAATAGCCACCGCTTTGATATATCCCGAAACGCCAGAGGAAAAATCAGCCATCACAATCATCTCCCACCTTGCAATCCTCAAAATAATCGAGGATATACTGCTCATATTCATCTGAATAGTCCCTGAGAAATTCGGAATAGAGATTCATGCCGTCCCGTTTGGAATACCGTTTAATCAGGCATCTAGAGCAGTAAATATCATTGCCGTCCTTGTACAGCTCGCCATCATCGTCGCCGCATTCACAGCAATATGGGTGATAATATATACAGCCTTCGCAGTCCTGAAAGCACTGCTCAAATGGATCTTTGTAACACGTCATATTCTAAGCACCTGAGCTTTCTGTATTAATTTTTTCAGATACGGATTCGAAACAGCCTCTATCAGCTCGCACATCTCGTCCATAGTCATTTTGATTAGGTAGGTTTTAACGTTGGTATCGCTTGCCTTGGATTTCGCCTTCTCCAACTCTGCACGGAGCTCGTCGTTCTCGTCCTCCATGCGGTTGAGCTTTTGGGCGAAATCCTCCCGTTCAGCCGCTATCTGCCTAGCAGTCTGATTCTGTAACTCAATGCTGACTTTCTCAACCCGCCTGTTCAGCTCGTCCACATCAACGGCGACCTCAACGGGGCGGGATTCAAGCTTTCTTATTTGCACTTGAAGATCCTGATTTTTATGCAGTTCCTCTAAATATTTCTCAAAATTAGCTTTGCTGGCTGCTTCGATGTTTTTGAAGCTTTCATCAAACTGTCTGTTGCGAGATTCCGCCTGTTCAAGCTGTTTTTTCAGCTCGATATATTCCTTGTGTGTGGTGATATCGCCGTTTTTCACAGCTTCCACAAGCTCAGCTGGTGCAGAAGGACGGGCAGCTTCATAGAGCAGAGATGGTTTCAGTTGGCTAAGGTTTTTCTGTTGTTCCTCAGAAATATTGTTGAAAGTTTCAACAATATTTACTAGGTTATTTCCTGTAAAACGACTTATACCAACGCTTTCGCACCATGCCCCAAACAGCCCGTTTTTGCAGTTCGCCAACAAATCATGAGCCTTTTTGACCTGCTCAGCCATGTCAAATATGTATTTCTTCTTGATGTTTAAAACGTTCTCGGAGATTTTCCCAAGTTGTTCTGCCGTGTCCGTGTCAAGTTCCGAATAATCGAAAACAACAGCCGTTTCGGTATGAGCTGGGGCAGGGGCAGAGATATTTTCATCGGAAATAGTGCTTGTTTTAAGCAGCTCTTCCATAACGCCATAAGTTCTGCCCGTGAGTTTTTTCAGCTGTTCCTGGTCGGGATAGTTGATAAAATCCTCAGTAGTATCGATACCCGCCCTTTTCAGAACGTTGAACTGTCTGACATCAAGGTCTAATTCTTCAATCTTCATATATACCTCCATAGTATGTAATCCAGTAGCAGGCGAAGCAGTAACACAAGCCGTTTTCTGTGTAAATCGCCTTTCTTCCGCACTTGCGGCAGAATTTAACTTTCATCTTCAAACTCCCCATTCTCCCTATTCACATGCCTTTTCTCTACCTTTTTCGCAGACATAGTGCTTGTACCATTAACCAACAGATTACACAGCTTTTTCCCCTTATCGTCAAGCGAGTTATAGAACATTTCTGAAATTTTGGCTGCGGCTGCCGCCATAAACACAGAATCAGGAGCGGGAACGCCTTCCGTTTTCGCAAACGACATCAGCTTATTTTCATAGTAAGTCATAGCTTCGTTGACCATTTCAGTGCCCTTGATGTAGTCATCATCACTAACGCTGGCGATTTTTATCGCCCAGCAAATTCTCTTATTTTCCATCAGCCAACGCCCTCCGTTTCGCACTTAAATCCAACGTTTTAACGATATCGCCAAGCCCGTATTTTTTCAGAAACGCTTTCAGTTCTTTCAATCCGCTTTCTGCGTTCTCTCTAGCGTCCTTGATTCTCTGCATCTCCCTGTCGCACTCTGTCAGTCTATCATACAGCCTGTCTATCTCGTTAGCAACAGCGTCCACAACTGCACAAGGAAGCAAATCATCATCAGTCTTGACATTTTCCGAATCATCGGTTATAATATCAGCAGGAATGTTTTCGCAGACAATTTCCTGCTCAGAGTCCGTCACGGTTGCCGCCGTGTCGGGCTTTTTTCTATCCCTGTCAGCCATATACGCTTCGATGTCTGTGTCGCCCGTGACCTCATAGCAATTATGGTCATCTTCGGCAGCTTCGCTGATAGTACGCTCGTCAAGCTCGTTTCTTATTTCCTCTTCGGAAATAGCAGACTCGCCGTGCTTCTTCCATGCGCTGACGATGTTGAATACCGCACCCTTAGAAATGTGAAATTTCTCGGCAATGGTCTTGGCAGGGACGTTATCCTCGACCCTAAGCCTGATTATTTCCTGCTTATCCTCGATAGTTAATTTTTTCATAGCTTCCTCCTTAGTTAGTTTCTTGTCGCAGCTTTCTGCGG
>CAMAIG010000269.1 GCA_945835085.1 uncultured Ruminococcus sp.
TTTACGGGAGGAATATTTATGATACTTGGCATAGATCTTGGCACAACTTATTCGGTATGCTCCTTTCTGGACGAAAACGGAGAACCGCAGATAGTTATAAATACCGAAGGCTCAAGAATAACTCCTTCGGTAGTTTATTTTGAGTCGGAATCCTCTGTTATCGTGGGTCAGGCTGCAAAGGATAACAGCATCACATTTCCCTCTGACGTTATTTCAGCTGTTAAGAACGATATGGGTATAAAGAAAAACTATCCTGTTTCCTATGTTGAGCAGTGCACTCCCGAGGTCGTATCAAGCTTTATTCTCAAAAAGATAGTTTCGGACGCAAACAAATACATTGCTCCCGAAAAGCCGATAAATGATGTTATTATCACCATTCCTGCATATTTCACGGACGCACAGAGAGTTGCAACCGAGGATGCCGCAAGGATAGCGGGTCTTAACCTTATTAAGACAATAAATGAGCCTACTGCTGCAGCGCTTTACTATGCAACAAAAAGCAAGCTCAATCACGCAAATATCCTTATATATGACCTGGGCGGAGGTACATTTGATGTTACTATCGTAAGAATAGACGGAAATGATATAAATGTAAAAAGCACAAGCGGCATATCTAAGGTCGGCGGAAGATTTTTTGATGAAGAAATAGTGGATCATATCCAGAGCTATATTGAAGATAAATACGATATTGACCTTGAAGACGAGGAATATCTTGATATTTACCAGGAGCTGTTTTCAAAGGCAGAAAAGGCAAAGATACAGCTCAGCAGTCAGAATAAGGCAGTCATATCTGTCAGAGGCGGCAGCTTTAAGGAAAGTATAACCATAACCCGTGAATTCTTTGAAAATATCGTTTCAAAGCTTTACAGGCGTACAGAATTTAATGTCAACAAGGCACTGAAGGATGCGGGATTAAATGCTGCAGACCTTGACAAGGTCATTCTCGTGGGAGGGTCAAGCCGTATTCCTTACATAGAAAACCATCTGGAGGCGCTCCTTGGAATAAAGCCTTCTCATGAGGTCAATCCCGATGAGGTAGTTGCTATGGGGGCGGCAATATACGGCAGACAGCTGTCAGATAATGATGCATCTGACGGAAAGGTCATTCATGATGTTTGCTCACACAGCATTGGCGTTGTAACGATCGACCCTTCCTCAATGACAAAGATCAATTCTATAATAATCAAGAGAAACTCCCCTGTTCCGACCGATGCCCTTATCCCCTTCAGAACAGCGTCGGATAATCAGAAGGAGATCGACATTTCCATTACTGAGGGTGAATTCAGAGAGGTGTCCGATGTTACGATAATTGCCAATGAAAAGATCCGCCTGCCCGAGCAGCTGGCAATGGGAACAAGAGGAAATATCCGCCTTCAGCTTGACAAATCCCAGCTTGTCCATGCATTTCTGAATATTCCCGAGATCAATTACGAAAAGGAATTTACCTTTACACGAAGCTCTAATCTGACACAGCAGGAAGTTGACAGGCTCACCGGAATAATTGCTGACTATGAGATCGGTTAAGGAGAGTTTATATAAATGAATGACCGGATTTTTTCATACAACAAAAATAAGGACTATGACCGAATTGCCGAAATTGCCGCAAATATGGTTCCTTTGGATTGCTTCTTTCCCGAGGAGGCTCATATTATTGCAAAAGCATATGAGAAGCTGAATGCTTTTTCTCAGTCCCTTGTCTGGTATAAACGAGAATATGAGCTGATGCCCTCCGATGAAATATTGGGTGCTGTAATAGGAATATATCTTACTATCCGTAAATTCGATGATGCAAAAGCCTTTCTAAGCTCGGCAGCTTCCGACAGGAATGGATTTTATTATCGTGCAGCCTGCTGTGAGCTGGCTTTTCGCACAGGCGCTTCCGATGCTGAGCGTATTGAGTGCCTGGAAAGCTTTCTCGATATTCAGTATGAAGAAACCTATATGCTTAGGCTTGCTATGCTTTACATTAACTCAGGACGTGAAAAAGAAGCCTCCCGCCTGTGCAAAAAGGTCATCCGTCTTTTTATCAGTGGCAGCTCGGTAGACTATGCCGAAAAGCTTCTCGAAAGCATAAAGAACGGCAATGCTTCTTCATTTATTCTGACAAACCCTTGGACAACAGATTCGGTTTTCAAGCATATCAGCTTTGATCTTAACGCTGCTCCGCCAAAGGATATATTTATCGGAAAAGCTCCCGATAACAGCAAGGCTGCACCTTCTTCTGCCGAAAAACCACTTGAAAAATCTGCTTCACCTGCAGTCAGCAAAGAAAAAGAGGAGAAACCTAAGGCTAAGATCCCCATGGTCATCAGATCGAGCATGGAGAATGTTATCGGAATGGACAGCCTCAGAACTCGTCTAAACGATATTCTTAACCTTATTCAGGCAGGAAAAAAGAGAGCTGCTTTTGATTCCGTTTTCAAGAATAATCTTGTTATTGTGGGACCCGACGGCTCAGGCAAAACTACTGCCGCCATGGCTGCCTGTCGGGCTTTGTGCAAATTCGGTATAACAGACAGCGAAGAGCCTGTTATTGCGGATTATTATGAGCTTATGGGCAAGGACGATACAGAAACCCATGACAATATCACGGAACTTTTCCGCAAGGCTGAAAACAGCTGTATTCTTATAGACAACATACATGAATATGACCATTCCTCTGCATATCCTAAGGAGCTTGAGATACTTGATATGCTTGTAAAGGCTCATAAGGCTGCCGAGGGAAAGGTGCCCTTTATTATAACGGGAAACGAATCGGAAGTAAATGATCTTCTTGGCAAGAAAAAGCAGCTTGCTGCCCTGTTTGATCTTCCTCATATCGTACTTGACGGATATACGGTCGATGAACTGACAGAAATTGCGGCAAAAATTGCTGAAGATAAGGGCTTTATTCTTTGTGATGAAGCGTCGGCTGTCCTGAAAGCAAAGCTGGAATATCTTTCGGGTCAATCGGATTTTATGTACTCAAAAACCCTTGAACAGATCATCGGCAATGCACTTATCAGTCAGGCAAACAGAATATCAAAAAAGCGCCATCCCTCGGAAAAAGACTGCTATGTGATAACTGCCGAGGATCTTGGAGAAGCCAATGACACCGAAACTGTTGAGGAGCTTCTTGCTGAGCTTGATAATATGACGGGGCTTAAAGAGGTCAAGGAGCAGGTTCATAAGCTTGTAAATCATATCAAATTCAAGGAAATACAGCAGTCACGGGATATCAGACCTGCTGACACAGGCACCCTGCATCTCGTTTTTGCGGGAAATGCAGGAACGGGCAAAACAACTGTTGCAAGACTGCTAGGTCGGATATATAAAAAGCTCGGCGTTCTCCCATCGGGTCATCTTGTAGAATGTACAAGACGTGACCTTGTAGCA
>CAMAIG010000270.1 GCA_945835085.1 uncultured Ruminococcus sp.
TAAATAATTATGGTATAATAAGAAAAACATTTTTGAATTTTATATTTTAAGGAGAGATTAAGATGAATAAATTCAGAAGGATCATTGCCGGAGTTTCAGCATTTGCTCTTACTGCATCGCTTGCAGGCTGTTCGAGTGAAGAAGCTGCGGTCACCGAAACCACTACCGAGGCAATTACCGTTGAGATCAACACAGAAACCCTTGCCTCCGAAGACGCTGCAACAATGGATGATGTTACAAATCTTCTTCCCGATGTTGAGCTTGAGAACAAGAATATCAAGTGGTTTTCTTTCTATGACCCCTTTAATGCATCTACTTCCGGAAATACAAAGGCGCTTTCTCTTGAGCTTTTTGAAAGAAAATACGGAGGAAGCATTGAATACATTCCTACTACCTGGAACAACAGATTTACCGATCTTTCCACAAATCTTCTCGGTGGTACGGGAATAGATTTTATCGCAGGCGGCGACCTTGATTCCTTCCCTAAGGGAATACCCAACGGTCAGTTTGATTCATACGATCAGTATGTAGACTTTGACAGCGAGCTCTGGAGCTCTGTTAAGGATCTTAACGATAAGTTTGAGCTGAAGGGAAGTCACTATCTCATTGCTACACAGGCAACTGCAGGCGAGGTCGTTATCTACAACAAGCAGACAATCGAAGCAAACGGCTTTGAGGATCCTGCTGAGCTTCTTGAAAGAGGCGAGTGGACATGGACTGCGTTCAAGCAGATGCTTACAGATTATGTTGATGTTGATGCAGAGCAGTATGGTCTTGACGGCTGGTTCAACGAAAAGCCTCTGATGCTTACCTGCGGCGTTTCGCCCGTTGATCTGAAGGACGGACAGCTTGTTTCAAATCTTTTTGATGAACGCCTTGAAAAGGTCATGAACTTCATGTATGAGCTTAACCAGTACGGTCTTGTTCTTGATAAGAACCTCTTTAACTGGAACGTTCACCCCGAATTTATTGGTGAAGGCAAGGAGCTTTTCTATATCTGCGGAATCTATACACTTGAAGGAGCGCCCGATATCTGGACTGTTTCCTATGGTAATCCCGATGACGTAATGTTCGTACCAATGCCTAAGGCTGATGGTGCTGATGCATATTATCTCCCTGCAGGTCTTGACGCATATATGCTTTGCAAGGGTGCCCAGAATCCCGAGGGCGTTGCAAGATTTATGGAATGCATCATTGCAGCAAGCTACGATGAAAATGCTATCGAGATCGCCGAAAAGAAGCTCCGTGAAGATTACGGCTGGACCGACGAAATGATCGAGATGAGAAATAAGGTAAACACTCTTACTGCTGAAAATCCCATGTACTCAATACATACAGGCTGTCCCACAGACCTTTATAATATCCTTGACAGCGGTGAATACGGTATCAGAGCTGCATTCTACGGCAATGACTGGCCTTCTGTAAGAGAATCCCTTACCGAAGCGGTTGATGTTCTCATTGATGAATTCAACGCTTCACTTGAAAATGTTTAATTAGCATTATCTTATCAGCCTCATATATTAGATATGGGGCTGATTTTTATTGACATCGGCAAATTTCGGTGATATAATATAATATATTTTCAAAGGAAACAATGAATAAATCTGCAAGCAATATGTGTAGCAAGCAGTTAGACGTGATTTATTCAGTGGTTCCTTAATAAAGGAGCATGACATAGGCTGATATGAGCGTTAATAGATCAAAATACGAAATTGATATGTGCAGCGGCTCCATATTAAAAAAAATGCTTTTGTTTACTATCCCGCTGATGTTATCGAGTATCCTCCAGCTTTTGTTCAATGCAGCAGATGTTGTGGTTGTCGGAAGGTTTGCGGGGGACAATTCTCTGGCTGCTGTCGGTTCTACAACAGCGCTTATCAATATGCTCACAAACCTGTTTATGGGACTGTCCATAGGCGCTAATGTTACCGCTGCCCGTGATTACGGTGCAAAACGTGAGGAGGAGCTTAGCAGAACAGTTCATACTGCTATGATGTTAAGCCTCATAAGCGGACTTTTGCTGACTGTTATAGGAGTTTTCGGGGCAGGCAAAATGCTTGAGCTTATGCAGACACCCGAGGAAGTCCTGCCTCTTGCTTCGGTATATCTCAGGATATATTTTGCGGGCATTACCGCAAATATGATATATAACTTCGGAAGTGCCCTTTTAAGGGCGGTGGGTGATACCAAAAGACCCTTATATTATCTGCTTGGTGCGGGTGTGATAAATGTCCTGCTTAATCTTCTTTTTGTAATAGTTTTCCACATGGATGTTGCGGGTGTAGCCCTTGCAACGGTCATTTCCCAGATAATATCCGCATTCCTTGTGGTAAGATGCCTAATGCTGGAAAAGGGCGGAATACGGTTTATATTAAAAAAACTTGGAATAAGCAGACCCAAGCTTTTTATGATAATGCGTGTAGGGCTTCCTGCAGGATTTCAGGGTATAGTTTTCGCTCTTTCAAATGTTGTTATTCAGTCATCGGTCAATGGCTTTGGAAATATAATTGTTGCGGGTAATTCGGCAGCAGGAAATATTGAAGGCTTTGTATATGTTTCCATGAATTCCTTCTATCAGGCGGCGATATCCTTTGTAAGCCAGAATTTCGGTGCAGGAAGATACGACAGGATAAACAGGATAGTTTTCACTGCCCATGGCTGTGTTATAACCGTCGGACTGCTGATGGGCAATCTTGCTGTGTTCTTCGGTGAACCGCTGCTTGGGATATATTCGGATACTCCCGATGTCATTGCTGCGGGAATGATTCGTCTGAAAATTATCTGCGGAACATATGCTTTATGCGGCATCATGGACGTAATGGTAGGTGCACTGAGAGGTATCGGATATTCTGTAATGCCTATGATAGTATCGCTTTTAGGTGCCTGCGGACTTCGTCTGCTATGGCTTGCGACGGTATTTCAGATGCCTGAATATCATACTATCGAAACCGTTTATCTGTCATACCCCATCACATGGACCATTACTCTTGCCGTACATATCATTTGCTATATATGGGCAAGGGGCAGGATAAGAAAAAAATATGAAACCTCAGCGTGTCGCTGAAGCCAACTCGTTGGTAAGATGGCAATATTTCCATATTTTGTGGCTCGGTAACGTAAGTATTGAATCCGGATATTGCAGATGTATGTTTGTATCATCAAACGATATGGTTTTTTCGACAGACTGAAACGTTTCTTTTTAAGAATATTTCAAAATACAGAATATATTATTCTTGACAATCTGCAATAAAATTGTTATAATAAATATAATATGCGGGGGCACCGCTTTGCCGGTTGAGAAGCACCCTTTGAACCTGTCGGTTAATACCGTGGGAGGGAAGCATTAACATAAGTTTATT
>CAMAIG010000271.1 GCA_945835085.1 uncultured Ruminococcus sp.
GCTTGTAATTATTTTTAAGGCAACACCGCACAGAGCTTGCGTGCAAAGCCGTTAGGCGTGCTTTGTGCGGTGTTGCCTAAATACTCATTTTGATTATAAGCCAAGCTCTGTGAAGATTATATTTGCTTTTTGGGATATGGTGTCGGACATTTTTTCATGAGTTGCTGCGGAAGGATGCCAGTCAGCGCCTATACCGTCGCTTTCGTCCTGAACGGGCAGGGGAATATAGCAGATCCTGCTGTCATGCATAGATATGAATTTGTCCACCTGACGCTGCTCCTCGTCTACAAGAGTCCTTCCCATAACGCCGTATGTACAGATAATATAGGCATTGGGATTGCAGCTTCTCAGCATCTCAAGCATACTGTAATATGCTTTGCCGAATTCCTCCTGTCTGTCTTTAAGCTCCTTGGTCCAGGAATGGTCATTGGTACCGATATTAAAGATTATTATCTGAGGATCGAATGAGAAATCGTATTTCTGATGATTTTCATGACCTTCACGTCCCAGGGTATTTTCAAGACCGCTGTCGGTATATGGATAAATATCCTTCATAAGCCAGTTATCGAGAGGCTTTTCTGCGTTTTCTTCGACCCATGATGAATATACGCCAATACCGCTCCAGGAAATATACTGATATTCGGCATTGCACTTATTGGCTGTTTTAAATGCAAATCCCAGAAGGGGATTTTCCGTTTCCGTGGAGAACTGATCCTTGTTCCAGATACCGTCAATTCCGTATCCGCAGGTTATGGAATCACCTACAAATTCTATCCTTCTCCTGCTTGTGGGAGCAGGAACTCCCATAAGCTCTCCGTCGATCTTTATCTCTGTAATACCCATTTTTGCAAATGCAGCTTCCGAAAGCTTCATGAGCCTGATTTTTACCCTCTGAGGCTTTTCTGAGCGGAAAAGCTCATATTCTGCCTTCTTTTCGTCTATTTTAATACGCTTAACGGGTGTAACGGTATCATTTACAAATACAGCTGCCCATGCACGGAAAATATCCTCCGAGGGAGTAAGGTCGCTTATGATCTCAGCGCTTGCACAGGTGCCTGTGAACTCAAACTCGATATAAGAACAGGTATAGTTAAGATAACAGATGCCATTCTCAAAAATGCTTCTTCCGCATATTCTAACGTGTTTGCTGTCTGCGGGAAATGTGGTAATACTCATATATTAATATCATCCTTTTTAACGTAGTAAAGCAGGAAGCCGATATCAGCCTCCTGCTTGATTATTATCCGCCAATGATCTTTTTGATTTCTTCGGCAAGCTTCTCGGAAGCCTTTGTATGAGTTGCCTCTGTAGGATGCCAGTCTGCTGCATAACCGTCCTCAGGGTTCTGAACATCAAATTTCATTGATGTGATCTTTGAATCGCCTGTCTTTGCAGTGTATTCGCTTACAGCAGTTTCAATGGAGGGATAAAGCCTGTCACCCATAACTCCAAGGGTGCAGAGAATATGTGCATCAGGGTTATTCTCTCTTACAACACCGAGAAAATCAATGTATCCGTCAATGTAAGCACGCTGCTTTTCTGTATCGGTACCTGTGTAGGAGTCATCGTTTGTTCCTAAGTTTATTACGATAACATCGGGAACAAAGCTCTTGAAATCCCAGTCTACATCACCGACAGATACGCTGCCGCACTTTCCGCCGTAGGTCTTGCCGACCTTTGTGTAAAAAGGAGAAACGGTCTGATCGGCATGGATCTTGCCGTCCCCGGAATATCCCGAGATAATTCCGTGTCCGCTGAATGAAACAAGGCTGTAGTCGGCATTGAGAAGAGCGGCTGTCTTTACTGCATATGCCTTTGTTGCGTCCTCTGTATCGGTCTTGAAGTGATGCTCCTTGACTTCATCATCAACACCGTAGCCGCAGGTTATGGAGTCACCGATAAATTCGATCTTCAGCTCTTTTTCCTCAGTGGGGTGGATATTACCAATGCTTGTAACATTGATGCTTTCAATTCCCAGGGTGCTGTTAACACATTCGGATACTTTAAGTATCTTTACAGTTGTTTCCTTTTCGGAATCGGAGGAGAATATCTCAACAGTTCTTGATGCCTCGTTCATCATTGCGTCATCGGTCTTTTCACCGTTAACATAGATCACATAGCGGGCGTAATTGTCCTTGCCCCATGATGAAGCAGCGTTGCTGTCGCCTTTGAGGACTACAGAAGCGCTTGTCCCGTTGAATGTAAACTCTGCCCCCGATGCAGACTGAGCGAGCCAGAGAACACCGTCCTCCGAATAATATGTCCTTCCGATCTCCTTAACATATTCGTCGGAAGCACTGAAGCTTTTCTCAGAAAGTGTTGTCATATCTTCCTTTTCCTTTCCTGCCGAGCAGCCTGTCGCTGCCAGCATGGCTGCGGAAAGAAGTATTGCGGTAAATGATGATAACTTCATTTTTTTCCTCCGTTATGCAAGACTTGCGAGAGCGTCGTTTGCTTCTGCAAGAAGTATTTCAGCAGTATCGTTTACTTCGTCACGAAGAGTAGCAAATGTACCTCCTCTGTAAGGCTCATATATAGCATAGCTGTTTACAATGGAGTTAAAGTCGGAAGAAACGCCGCTTCCAAGCTCAAATACAGGGTATTCCTTAGCAAGTCTTACACATTCATCATAGTGATCGAGCATTTCATCGGTCCAGCCGTAATCCTTCTTTGTCTTTTCACGACCGATCTCATTTGTTGCCTCGTCCATTCCGGCAACAAGAGCACATTCTGCAAAGCGAGCAACGCCTCGGGGGTTAGCAGCGCCCTTGCAGATGAGATATCCTTCGTCCTTGATTCCGTAGGAAGGCTCGGCGTTAGGGTTGCAGGGAACAGGTACTATACCCATGTTCTCGGGAGCGACCTTCTGAGCCCAGATAGTAGGATCGGACTGAGTATGCCATGCTCCTGCTATATAGAAAAGCTCCTTGCCCTCGCCCATAAAGTGAGGCTGTTCCTTCCAGTCAAACTGAGAAAGGTCAAGAGTAAGTCCGTTCTTGTAAAGATCTTCGGCAAAGGTCATTGTCTGCTCAAGGCGCTCATTGTAAAGATTGAGCTTCAGGACACCGTTTTCACTTGTTACAGCAGGCATACCGCCGGAGGCAGTGAGTGCGATCTGATAATACCAGCCGTCAAGACCATAGAAGCCTGCTTCATTATCAACAAAGTCCAGCAGCATATTCTTGAAGGTATCCCAGTTCCACTGACCCTTTTCATAAAGCTCCCAGGGATCATCAAATCCGAATTCCTCAACAGTCTGCTTATTGTAATAGCAAACTGCAAAAGGAGATACACCTGTGCAGAGATTGTAGTGCTTGCCTGCAAAATTGAAAAGCTCCATTGTAT
>CAMAIG010000272.1 GCA_945835085.1 uncultured Ruminococcus sp.
GGTATCGGTTACCGTGCTGCTAAGCAGGGTACAAACGTTGTTATGAACCTCGGTTTCTCTCATCAGGTAATTATCCCCGAAACAGAGGATATCAAGCTTGACGTTCCCAACCCCAACACAGTTGTTGTTAAGGGCATCGACAAGCAGAAGGTCGGTCAGTACGCTGCCGAGATCCGCGAGAAGAAGCCGCCTGAGCCTTATAAGGGCAAGGGTATCCGTTACCAGGGCGAGCATATCATCCGCAAGGAAGGTAAGGCTGCCAAGGGTAAGAAGTAATTTCTTCTTCCGTTTATGCAAATTTATCCTGTTATGTGGAAGAATGGGACAGCTTGAAACATCAGCTACTATTCTTCGTTGAAAAAAGGAGTGAAATAAAATGGTTAAGCAGATCAACAGAAAGGCTGCCAGAGCTAAAAGACAGATCCGTGTACGTTCCAAGATCAGCGGAACTGCAGCTTGCCCCAGACTTAACGTTTTCCGCAGCGCTAAGCATATCTATGCTCAGATCATCGACGATGTTGCAGGCGTAACTCTCGCTTCCGCTTCATCTCTCGACAAGGGCTTCGACGGCAACGGCGGCAACAAGGAAGGTGCTTTCAAGGTTGGCGAAATGCTGGCTGAAAAGGCTCTTGCAAAGGGTATCAAGGACGTTGTTTTCGACCGTGCAGGTTTCCTCTACCACGGTAGAGTTGCAGAACTTGCAGAAGGCGCAAGAAAGGGCGGCCTGAACTTCTAAGTTCGGCGACCCAAGTAACAAATAAGGAGGTTATTCTTTTGGCTAATGCTAAGATAGACGCTTCTGCACTCGAGCTTTCCGAGAAGGTTGTTGCTATTAACAGAGTTTCCAAAACTGTTAAGGGCGGCCGTATCTTCAAGTTTGCTGCTCTCGTAGTAGTAGGCGACGGCAACGGCACAGTCGGTTTCGGTATGGGTAAATCGGGAGAAGTTCCCGACGCTATCCGTAAGGGCATCGAGGACGCTAAGAAGAATTTGATTAAGGTTTCCCTCAGAGGTACTACCATTCCTCACGAAATTATCGGTGAATTCGGCGCAGGCAGAGTTCTTATGAAGCCCGCTGCTCCCGGTACCGGTGTTATCGCAGGCGGTCCTGTTCGTGCCGTTATCGAAATGGCAGGCATCAAGGACATCAGAACTAAGTCCCTGCGTTCAAACAATGCCTGCAATGTTGTAAGAGCTACTATCAACGGTCTTGCAAGCTGCCGCAGCGCTAAGGAAGTTGCCGAAGTAAGAGGCAAAACCGTTAAAGAAGTTATTGGTTAAGGAGGTCGCTTGAAATGGCACTTAAAGTTAAGCTCGTAAAGAGCCTCAACGGCTGCAAAAAGCCGCAGATCGCAGTAGCGCATTCTCTCGGTCTCCACAAGGTAGGCGCTGAAAAGGTTCAGCCCGATAACGACGCTACAAAGGGAAAGATCGCCAAGATCTCTCACCTCGTAAAAGTAACCGAAGCATAATTATTGCAGGGAGGTGCGAAAGCTATGTATATTCACGAATTATCCCCTGCCGCAGGTTCTACCAAGGACGTTAAGAGAATAGGCAGAGGTCACGGCTCAGGCCAGGGTAAGACTGCCGGCAAGGGCCACAAGGGTCAGAACGCTCGTTCCGGCGGCGGTGTAAGACCCGGTTTTGAAGGCGGTCAGATGCCTCTTCAGAGAAGAATCCCTAAGAGAGGCTTCAACAATATTTTCGCAGTTAAGCCTGTTGTTATCAACGTTTCCGATCTCGAAAAGTTCACAGACGGCACCGTTGTTGATACCGAGCTTCTCAAGGCTGCAGGTCTTATCAAGAAGACCGACGCAGGCGTTAAGATCCTCGGCAACGGAGAGCTTACAAAAAATCTGACTGTTAAGGCTACTGCTTTTTCAGCTTCAGCTAAAGAAAAAATCGAAAAGGCAGGCGGGAAGGCTGAGGTGATGTAATGTGTTTACGACCTTCAGAAACGCTTGGAAGGTTCCTGAGTTAAGGAAAAAGATCCTTTACACATTATTGATCATTCTCATTTTCCGTATCGGCTGTCATATCCCTGTGCCCTTCCTGGACACAACTGTTCTGAGTTCGATGATCTCGGACGGAGGAAACTTCCTGAGTTATATGGATATTCTCTCAGGCGGCGCTCTCTCCAAAGGAACATTATTTGCACTGGCAATTCAGCCGTACATCAATGCTTCTATCATCGTTCAGCTTCTGACATACGCTCTTCCTCCGCTGGAAAACCTCCAGAAAGAGGGAGAAGAGGGACGAAAAAAACTTAACACCATCACAATGTTCGTATCACTTGCTATTTCACTGGTAATGTCTTATGCTTATTACGTTACACAGAGAAATAACGGAGCTGTCAAGTACACCTCCGGCGCTTCCGGCGTGTTTGCGGCGTTTGTTATCGTTGCAGCCTTCACCGCAGGTTCCTGCGTTGTTGTTTGGCTCGGAAACAGGATCAACGAAAAGGGTATCGGCAACGGTATCTCAATGATACTCTTCGCAGGTATCGTTTCAAGAGGTCCTTCCAGCGTTCTGGCAATGTTCGAGCTTGTTAAGTCGGACAAGAAATATATCCTCATCGTTCCCGTTGTACTGATAGTATTCGTTCTTATGATCGGCTTCATCGTTTTCATGAACGAGTCGGAAAGACGTATCCCCATTCAGTACGCAAAAAGAGTCGTAGGCAGAAAGCAGTACGGCGGACAGAATACGCATATTCCAATTAAGGTCGCAATGAGCGGCGTTATGCCTATCATCTTTGCAATGGCTATCATGTCGCTTCCCGCTACTCTGGAAATGTTCATTCCCGTTAAGGCTGACCCCGTGGGCTTCTGGCAGAAATTCTATGCCGGATTTGTTCACTTCTTCAGCTATCAGAGCGGCTGGTATGCTGTCCTTTACTTCATTCTGATAATTGCATTCAACTATTTCTATGTTGCTATGCAGTATAACCCCATCGAGATCGCAAACAATCTTCGTCAGAACAACGGCGGCATCCCCGGTATCAGACCCGGTAAGCCTACAAGCGATTATATCCAGAGAGTTCTTTCCAAGATCACTCTCATCGGAGCTGTTTTCCTCGGCGTTATCGCTATCTTCCCGATTTTTACAAACCTTGCTATGCCTCAGCTCAACATTGCGATGGGCGGTACTTCTATCCTGATCATCGTAAGCGTTGTCCTTGAAACAGTAAGAACGCTTGAATCGCAGATGATGATGCGTCACCATAAGGGTTTCCTTGAATAAAATTTATACCGTTTAAGACTTTGTTAGGAGGATTTAAAATGAACTTGATTTTACTGGGCGCTCCCGGTGCAGGCAAAGGCACACAGGCAGAAGTTAT
>CAMAIG010000273.1 GCA_945835085.1 uncultured Ruminococcus sp.
CGGACAGTTTGTAAATATCAGGGTAGAGGGATTTATGCTTAGAAGACCTATTTCTATCTGCGGGATAGATAAGGACAAGGGCACTCTCAGGATAGTTTTTGAAGTGCGGGGCAAGGGTACAAAGGTGCTTTCTCAGCTTTCGGAAGGGGATATGATAGATATTGTTGCTCCTCTTGGCGGAAGGGGATTTACTCTCCTTGACAGCTCAAAAAAAGCCGTAATAATCGGCGGTGGTATAGGCAATCCCCCAATGCTGCCGATTGCGGAGCATTATGGAGCAAATTCTGTTGTGATAAGCGGATTCAGAAATGCTTCTGCTGCAATTTTACAGAAGGATTTTGCTAAAACAGGTGCGGAAGAGATCCTCTGTACCGATGACGGCTCAGCAGGCAGAAAGGGCTTTGTTACCGATGCTCTTGCAGAATGTCTGGAAAAAGAAAAGCCCGATATTATCTATGCCTGCGGTCCCGGCGTCATGCTGAAAAGGATAATCGCCCAGGCAAAAAATGCAGGCGTAAAGTGCGAGGTTTCTCTTGAAGAAAGAATGGGCTGCGGAGTAGGCGGCTGCCTTGTATGCGTTTGCAGAACTATCCGTGACGGCGAAGAATATTACGCTCATGTCTGCAAGGACGGACCTGTTTTTGATTCTGAGGAGGTGCTTTTTGATGACTGATATGTCAAGACTCGGCATTGATTTTGCAGGAGTGCATTTTAATAATCCCGTTATCCCCGCATCGGGAACATTCGGATACGGAAGAGAGTTTGAGGAGTTTTATCCTCTTTCCGAGCTTGGCGGAATATCCGTAAAGGGCACCACGGGAAAGCGCAGAAATGGCAATCTCCCTCCCAGAATTGCAGAAACCCCTTCGGGAATGCGAAACAGCGTTGGACTTCAGAATCCAGGAATAGACAAGTTTATTTCAACTGAGCTTCCATATCTTAAAACCAAAGGAACTGTAATTATCGCAAATATTGCAGGTTCCGATGAAAATGAGTACCGTGAGGTCGCAGCAAAGCTTGACAGCACCGATGTTGATATGATCGAGGTAAATATTTCCTGCCCCAATGTCAAGGCGGGAGGTGCTGCCTTCGGAGTGTCCTGTGAGGGTGCGGCTCAGATAACAAAAGCAGTCAGAAGTGTTACAAGCAAGCCTCTTATGATGAAGCTTTCTCCTAATGTAACAAACATTTCGGATATTGCAAGAGCCTGTGAAGCAGAAGGCGCTGATGCAGTTTCACTTATAAATACACTTCTCGGAATGAGGATCGACATTAAAAGCAGACGCCCGGTGCTTCATAATAATGTAGGCGGACTTTCGGGTCCTGCGGTTTTCCCCGTAGCTGTGAGAATGGTATGGCAGGTTGCAAATGCCGTTAAGATACCTGTCTGCGGCATGGGCGGTATCTCCACATGGGAGGATGCGGTTGAAATGATGATGGCAGGAGCATCTGTTGTACAGGTCGGCGCTGCAATCTTTAATGATCCTACCGTTCCCGTTAAGATAACATCGGGACTTGCTCAGTACTGCGAGGATAATGATATTATGCTAAAAAACATTATCGGAGCTGTTAAGCCATGGTAAGGATATATCTTGTACGTCATGCAGAAGCCATGGGCAATGTCCTTGAATTTTTTCAGGGCAGGACTGATACCGATATCAGTGAAAAGGGAATGCTCCAGCTTGAAAGACTTGCTGAGCGTTTCAGAGATATCCCCATCGAGGCTGTATATTCAAGTCCCTTAAAAAGAGCCTATGCAACAGCTGAGGCTGTGAATAAATATCATGGCTTTGAAATACATAAAACAGATGATATCATTGAGATAAACGGCGGTAAATGGGAAAATACAAAATGGGCAGATCTTCCGAAGCTTTTTCCCGATGAATACACTCTCTGGACCAAGGCAATAAACCGCTTTCATGCACCGGGGGGAGAAAGCACCCAGGAAGTATATGACCGCATGAAGGCTGCCATGAGAGATATTGCAGCCAAAAATAGCGGAAGAACCATCGCAGTAGTTTCTCATGGAATGGCTATCAAAGCATATCTGAACTTTGCCGACGGCAGAAAATGGGAAAACTATTCAGATCCCGGCTGGTCGGACAATACTGCAGTTTCCCTTATAGAATATGACGATGATCTTATTCCGCATATAATTTTCAAAAATGACAGCACACATCTTGATGCGGGTCTGTCAACACTTGCGGTATCTCAGTGGTGCAAAAAATAAGAGTATGGGGATAAATGTATGAAAATAATGTCCGTAGATTTCGGAGATAGCCGCACGGGTATTGCTGTTTGCGATAAAAGCGAGTTTCTTGCATCTCCCGTAACGGTGATATTTGAGAAAAATTTTGACAGATGCCTTGAAAAGACAGCAGCACTTGCCAAGGAGCAGGGTGCAGAGCTTATTGTAGTGGGCTATCCTAAGAATATGAACAATACCATCGGTGAAAGAGCCGAAAAATGCACTCTTTTCGGTGATAAGCTCCATGAGCTTACAGGTACAGAGGTGGTAATGTGGGACGAGCGATGTACAACAGTTTCGGCTCATAATTACCTTAATGAAACCAATGTAAGAGGAAAAAAGAGAAAAAATGTAGTTGATGCGGTGGCTGCCGTTATCATACTTGAAAGCTATATGGCTTTTAGAAAAAATACAGGAAAATAAGCAAAAATCTCACACAGCACATTGACTGTGTGAGTCAGCGTGTCGCTGAAGCCTACTCGTTGGTGCAATAGCTAAAATTCCTTTGCTTTGTGGCTCGGTAACGTTAGTGTTGAAGCCAAATTCTGCACACAATAATATAGCTTTTCCGACAGACTGACTCACACAGCACTGTGACTGTGTGAGTTTTTTGTTAGAGGTATGGTTTCAGACTTTCAATATACTTCTGTTCACGGCGCAGGTATTCCTTTGCCGACGCAATAGCCTGAGGAGAACTGCATCTGGTTTTATTCAGCTTGCCTGTTAACTCCATAATGCCTGTGTTTGTGCCCTCGATAAGCATTTTTGCAACATTTTCTGTGCTGTTATCCTTTTTCAGCTTCATTTTAATCATAGCCTTTGTCATTACTCGTGATGATAACGGCGGGAACGAGGGTGTCATGTGCCTGTCCTTCATCTGTACTGCGGTCAGCTCAGTCTGCTTTTTGTAGCCATTATACTGCTTTATCAGTATATTTTTCATTCCTGTGTCACTGACTGAAGGGATTATTTCCCTTAAAGCCGTAATTCCCATTGCGGCGTTCTGATAAACGCTGTTCTGAAGGTCATTGTAATTCATTTTCTTTTCCCTCTCGACTGTTTTGCCGGATTTTATCCGACAAT
>CAMAIG010000274.1 GCA_945835085.1 uncultured Ruminococcus sp.
CATACGATTGGACGGATATTGAGGTTGAAGCAAGGGCTGCGGGAGTTACCGCATTCTGTGCAAAGCCAATGTTTATGTCCGATCTGCGTGAAACCCTGCTTACGGCTCTGGGCGAGCAGGAAGCAAAGCAAGATACTGCTCCCGCAGTGGAAACCGAGAATTTCAAGGGCAAGCATATTCTGCTTGTTGAGGACAACGAGCTTAACCGTGAGATAGCTTTTGAAATACTCAGTGAATACGGCTTTGTTATTGATACAGCCGATAACGGTAAAATAGCCGTTGATATGATATCTGCATCACAGCCCGGATATTATGACCTGGTGCTTATGGATATCCAGATGCCTGTTATGAATGGTTATGAAGCTGCAAAACAGATACGTTCAATTAAAAATCGTCCCGATGCAGTTACTGTTCCGATCATTGCAATGACAGCTAATGCCTTTGCGGAGGATATTCAGGCTTCCCTGGACGCAGGAATGAATGCACATCTGGCAAAGCCTTTTGCTATAGAGGAAGTTATTAAGGTTATTTCCGAAAATTTAAATTGCAGTTAACTATTGTATGGGGAACAGGTTCGTATTTAGACAGAAAAATTACCCATAATAAAGAGCAAGGCGTACATCAAACCTCAAAAAGGTAAGGTGTACGCCTTCAGCGTTTTCATAAGCATTTCTTTACATACGGGAAAATCACAGCAGACGGCTTCTTTTCGAGGTAAGCAGCCACCTTGTCAAGCTATGCATTTGTTTGGGCAAGAGAACCATACTCGGGAGAAAGATCTCTGTCGTGGAAGGAGTAGTAGTCGATGGAAAGCTTGTCCATGATCTCAAAAGCAGCGTCAACTTTTGCAATAGCACGCTTTCCCGGATTGGTCGTATTCTACCCACCGTCTTTATCCATAGAACACATGGTTATTAGTATCAGCTGCTCTCTCATTGTCTTGCCGATGTTAGGGAAAAATTCCCTCATTGTTATTTATCTCCGGATAATATTAAAAATTAATTTCAGTTACGGCACATTTATTGCCGCACAGAGTATCGCTTAATGCATCGGGCTGATGAGTGCCTGCATATAATGTAAATCTGCTGCCGAAGCGGCTTCGCTCGCCGTTTTCGTTAACGGAAGTGAATGCTCTTTCGGGCACGGGTATCTCCAGGGAAATTTTCTCGCCCGCTCCGATATTTACTCTCTTGAAACCGCACAGGCTCACATTGGGAACAGCGTTTTCGCAGTAGTCCTTGATGTAAAGCTCGATAACGTCCTCGGTGGAGGTCTGTCCTCTGTTTTCGGCAGTTACAACGGCAGAGCCGTCCTTGTATTCAACAGATGTGCAGACGATATCTCCATAGGTAAGACCGAAGCCGAAGGGATAAAGCACATTGTTTTCCGCATATCTGTATGTGCGGTTTTTCATGGAATAATCGGTAAATTCGGGAAGCTTATCGGTGCTTTCATAGAAAGTAACAGGGAGCTTTCCCGAGGGGCTTACATCTCCGAAAATTATCCTTGCAAGAGCCTTTCCGCCCTCGGAGCCGGGATACCAGGCATGGATAAGAGCGTCGGGGTCACATTCAGTATTTACGGAGCTTCCCGCAGCGCACACAACCACAACGGGCTTGCCTGTCTGTATTATCTTGTCAACAAGAACACGCTGGCTTTCGGGCAGACGGATATCGTTCTTGTCACCCGAAGAAAATTCGTTTCCTGTGTCGCCCTCCTCGCCCTCAATGGTGGAGTCAAGACCCACGCAGAGAATAACAGCATCGGCAGCTTCAGCCGCAGCCATAGCCTCCGCATATCTATCACCCGACTGAGCAAGTCCCGAGCATCTATCCTTATAAAGATGACAGCCCTCGGCATAGATGACTCTGCCCTTAAATCTGTCCTGAATGCCCTCAAGGAAGGTGATGTATCTGTCGGCAGTTCCGTTGTAATTGCCCTCGAGAGCAATTCTGCTGTTGCTGTTTGGACCGATAACGGCAATGGTTCCGATACTATTCTCATTAAGGGGAAGTATGCCGTTATTTTTCAGAAGAACCATGGATCTTTCTGCACACTGAAGAGATACTTTTTTATGCTCTTCGCAGGAAACTGTTTCATAAGGAATATCATCAAACTCGGTCTTTTCGTCGAACATACCAAGTCTTATCCTTGTTCTCATAAGATGTACGCAGGCTTTTCTGATATCTTCCTTTGTGATAAGCCCCTCGTCAAGAGCGGCAAGGAGATATGCATATGTGCAGCCGCAGTTCACATCGCAGCCTGCCTTTAATGCAAGGGCAGCAGATTCAACTGCATTTTTGGTAAGCCCGTGATGCGCATGGAAATCATTTATTGCCCAGCAGTCGGAAACGAAATATCCGTCAAAGTCCCATTCCCTGAGCTTGCCCATAAGAAATTCGCTTGCACAGGCACCCTCACCGTTTACCCTGTTGTATGCGCCCATTACGCTCTCGACTTTTGCGTCCTTTACAAGGGCTTCAAATGCGGGGAGATATGTTTCCTCGATATCCTTAGGAGTTACCTCGGCATTGAACTCATGCCGCACAGCCTCGGGACCGCTGTGTACGGCAAAATGCTTGGCACAGGCAGCAGTTCTGAGGGTTTTGCCGTCGCCCTGAAGTCCCTTTACATATGCCTTGCCGTTTTCGGCGGTGAGATAGGGGTCCTCGCCGTAGGTTTCGTGACCTCTGCCCCATCGGGGATCTCTGAAAATATTGATGTTGGGTGCCCAGAGGGTAAGTCCCTTGTAAATATCCCTGTCACCGAATTTTGTATAGGCATTGTACTTTGCTCTTGCCTCGGTGGAAGTAATTTCTCCCGCCTTTTCCACAAGCCCGGTGTCAAACATTGCTGCAAGACCGATTGCCTGAGGGAACATTGTTGCAACGCCCGAACGTGCAAGACCGTGAAGTCCCTCGTTCCACCAGTTGTATGCGGGTATGCCCAGCCTTGGAATGGAAGGAGCGTCATATCTGAGCTGACTTGCCTGCTCCTCAACAGTCATTTCATCGGTTAATGCTTCCGCTCTTTCAAGAGGAGAAAGTGATTGGTCAAGATATTTTTTCATTTTTATTATTTCCTTTCGGTCAAGAATTTTTCGGTGGTTCCTTAATATAAAGATTATATACTATTCCATTCTGATTTACTAATCGTTTTTTGCGTTTGAAAATCCATATTTTGCGATATTTTCGGCTGACACTTGCCGAGGGTCACAAAAACAGATCAAAAAGTCAGCGTGTCGCTGAAGCCAACTCGTTAGGTAAACAGCAGGGATCTCTATATTTTACGGCTCAGTAACCTTTGTATTGAAGCCGTTTCTCATAGAAT
>CAMAIG010000275.1 GCA_945835085.1 uncultured Ruminococcus sp.
TGATGAATGAAAAGAGAGTAAACGAGATCATTTCCCAGATAACCGCTTTTTCTATGGACACCTGTACCAAAAGCGAGTTTCTGCCTGAGCTGCTTAAACTCCAAAAAGAGCTGATTGATCTGACCTTCAACGCTGAACACGCTGAAAACGGTGATCTTCGGCTTTGGGACGTTGAAAGGCATCTCCGCAAGATGAACGAGGAGCGTGGTCATGTAGCCGATGATGAACTCGCAAGGTTCGTAAAGGGTAGCAAGGTGGTCTGCAATAACATCAGTGCTGAGTTTTCAGGAAATGCTGGAGAGCAGAAGGTGTTCAGAGCATTAGATAACCTCGGCTGTCAGAATAGTGTGCTTCACAATGTTGAACTTGAGTTCGACGGCAGAAGAACAGAGATCGATGCTATCGTGTTCACCAATCATGCTATATTCATCATCGAGATCAAGAACAGCAAGAAGAACATCTTTATTGATGAAAACGGCGAGTTTTACAGAATAGGTAACTCCATGCACCATGACTGTAATATCGCTGATAAAATGGACGAGCGTGAAGCACTGCTCCGTAAGGCACTTGAACGTGCTGGAATGGATTATCTGAAAATCTTCAAGATCGTAACTTTCACGAATCCTCGCCTTGACGTTGAATGCAAATATCACTATATCAAGGTATGCCCCAGCAACTATCTCCCTTCTTTCATTGAAAGGTTTACAAGCAATCAGTGGTATTCCTATGAGGACATATGCACCATGACGGAAGCTGTAACTGAGGTCAAATGTCCGGAAGAATACAAGATGTCAATTGATATGACTGAGTTTAAGAGAGATTTTGCAATACTTATGGCAAAGCTTGAAGCGGCGGAAGAAGCTGATAAAGAGCCTGAGATTGTTCAGGAAGAAACCAAAGAGCAGGATAAGAACGTTGAAAGTAAACCTGATAATAAGAATAAGATAGTCCGTAAATACGGAAGTATGGTCGCTGCCGCAGTTGGCGTAACACTTGTAAATGTCGCTTTCATCGGTATCAGCAGACTTATAAGGAAGTGATGACAAATGCGGTTTGTACTCTACGGTCTGCCCTGTGCAGGAAAGACAACGATATTTAATGGGCTTACTATCCAAATAGTACACGGCAGCACGGAGCTTAACAGAATGGCATCGGGAAGATTTTCGAATCTTCCCGATACAGAAAAGAATGCTCTCCGTATCAGATATGCCGAACAGCTCAAATCAAGAACTGACAGTTTTATCTCGGACGGTCACTATTCCTTTCTTGATGATGTGGCTTTTACAAATGCTGACGGAGAGCTTTATGATGTTTTCATTTACCTTTACTGTGAGCCTGAAACTATCAGCGAACGGCTGAAAAGCTCTGATAAAAACAGAAGATTTGCAGGGCTTTCTGTTGAGCGAATCCACAAGTGGCAGAACTTTGAGATTGAAAGTCTGAGAACCGAATGTCATAAGCGTAACAAGGACTTCTATGTAGTGAAAGATATTTCTGCTGATGAGTTGCAGGCTTTCATCGACAGTATTGAGAACGGGTTCAGTTCATTCGGACTTGCTAAGGATATAGCCAATCAGATCATGCACTTTTATCCGCAGCCATGCGATATTTATATATGTGACGGTGACAAGACCATTATAGAACAGGACTCGTTCAGAGTTTGCACATGCGGTCACGTTACCCATGTATTTGACGGCAATTTCTATACGGGGTATCAGGCATTTATGTTCACAAAAGAAGTTGAAAATCTAAGCTATGACACCGAAAAACTTAGTACAGTAGATCTTAACAAAACTATCTTCGGTATGGTTGCTGATAAAAACTATGTAATACTTTCATCAGGTATCAAGACGCTTTGGAAACGGCTTTCAGAGAGGTTTGCTCTAAAAAATGTGATCGCTGATACGCTTATCTCGGCAGACACTAAGTTCTTTGTAGTCAAGCTCCTGAAAGATAAAGGATATGCTGTCACAGCATACGGTGACGGCAAGAATGATTATTATATGCTGAAACAGGCAGACAAGGGCTACCTGTATATCGGCAAATATCTTAGCCGTTCTCTGAGGGATTCGGATTTGTCGGGAATAAGTTTGGTCTATGACAGATCTCCTTACATACTGGCTGACAACGACGGCAGTATAGCAGATGACATTGCAATCTGCAAGTCTGATTCAGGTGTGAACGGTGCAAGGCTTGCAGATGCACACATCAGGCTTGGAAGAAAACTCGGTGAGGTCATGCGAGGTTTTATCCCCAATATCAATGCCGCTGTTATCGTACTTGAACGTGGCGGTCGCTTCTTCGGTGACGGTGTATACACAGGCTTTGGTGGTAAATTTTACAGCTACAACCCTAAAACCGATGCACTTCCCGATATACAGCAAGGACTTGCGGTAATTGTTGACAGCGTAATCAATACAGGGAAATCCGTCCTTGATATGATAACTAAGCTGAAAAAGAAAAATCCTGAGATAGAGATCGTTATTGTTTCTAACGTAATACAGAATGATGCGGTCGATCTCTTGCAGGGGTATAAGGTTTTTGCAGTACGCACTTCTGCAAATTCGTTTATCGGCAGCAGACAGGCAACACAAAAGAGCGGTAAAGGTCCGGATACAGCGGATAGGCTGTTTAATTATATCGACTGAGTGAAAGGAGAAATGGTTTATGGCGTGGGATGCAAATGAAAAAGGCAATTACGCATATTTGACAAAGACAGCAAGCGAACACGGTGGTGTAGACAACTTCATTGATGATATTCATAATGAAGGCTATCAGGAAGGTCATGAACACGGTATGATTGAGGGCGCTGGTGCTGCAACTGTTGTAATCGCTGCTGCAATAGGTGCATACGAAGGTATCAAGCATCTTGTTCAGAAACACAAAGCTAAGAAACAAGCGGTTGTAGAACGATCAGAAGCCGCTCAGGAAGCTCTAAGGCAGATATGTAGCGATTCCAATGGTGAGCTGTATGACGAAAGCGAAAAAACTGAAATCGACGATGAATGAGGGAGGTTGATATTATGACTATTTACACAACGCAGGAGTATAAGGGCTATGGTAAGCAGAACTACTACTGGTACGAGTACCGTCTTGAAGGCGGAACAGTAGTCAAGTATAAGTGCCATAGACAAAAGTTCTTCGACGGACATGAAAACAATTGGGAAACTGAGGAGAGAGAAGTTGAATCATGGGCAACTGATGATCCTAATATGCCTGATTGGCTTCATCAGTATCTATAAGCGATACAATTTGTGTGTCCTTAGCCCAAAGTCTAATGACACACTCACTTTCCGTTCCGCTGAGGTTCAAATCAGT
>CAMAIG010000276.1 GCA_945835085.1 uncultured Ruminococcus sp.
GCAGATTTATCGAGATGTACGGATACAAATGTACTCTTCTTACCGATACCGAGGTCATAACATATATTTTCGACTGGCTTAACCGAAAGCAGGAAATGTCCCTGGAGGATATCGCTTCTGTTATTGCAGCACCCTTCTGGAGTGAGATAGAGGAGATAGAAAAAACCGATCCCGAAAAGGCTGCAAAGCTCAAATATTTCAGAAATGCCCTTTCAAGCCTGCTTATCACAGGTCCTTTCTCAATAATCCTCGGTTATAACGGAGGACTTATGGCACTCAACGACCGTTTGAAGCTTCGCTCTATGGTTGTTGCGGAAAAGGGAGATATGGTGTATTTCTCCAGCGAAGAATGTGCTATCAGAGCAATTTGTCCCGATGTGGATAAGATATGGTCTCCGAGAGGCGGAGAGCCGGTAATTGCAGAACTTAATGAGGAGGGTAAAAGAAAATGCCTGTAAATTTCTTTCCGGCAGAATTCGAAGTTGTTCGTAATGCCGACAAATGTATAAAATGCCGTGCCTGTGAGCGTCAGTGCTCAAATGAGGTGCATTTCTACGATCCCGATTTTGATAAAATGCTGACCCACGACAATCAGTGTGTTGATTGCCAGAGATGTGTATGTATCTGTCCCACAGGTGCGCTGAAAATTGTTCCCAATCAGAATGCATTCAGAAAAAGCCCCAACTATACCCAGCAGCTTATGATAGAAAACTATCGTCAGTCAGGTACGGGTGCAGTCCTTCTTTCCTCCATGGGAACACCTCAGGATTATCCCGTATATTGGGATAAGATACTGATAAATGCTTCCCAGGTAACAAACCCTCCTATCGACCCGCTGAGAGAACCGATGGAAACAAAGGTATTTCTCGGAAAGAAGCCCGCCGGAATAAAGAAAAATCCCGATGGCTCAATTGATACCCATATTGACCCATATCTTGAGCTGAATGCCCCCATAATGTTCTCTGCAATGTCCTATGGCTCTATTTCGAAGAATGCTCATGAATCCCTTGCAAGGGCTGCTACAGAGCTTGGAACCTATTACAACACAGGTGAAGGCGGACTTCATAAGGATTTCTACAAGTACGGACCCAATACAATAGTTCAGGTCGCATCGGGACGTTTCGGCGTTTTCAAGGATTATCTTGATACAGGTGCAGCTATTGAGATAAAGATGGGTCAGGGTGCAAAGCCCGGTATCGGCGGACATCTCCCAGGAGCAAAGATAAGAGAAGACGTTTCCCAGACCCGTATGATACCTATGGGAACAGATGCTATTTCACCTGCTCCTCACCACGATATTTACTCCATAGAGGACCTTCGTCAGCTGATATTTTCACTTAAAGAGGCTACCGAATATAAAAAGCCCATTATCGTTAAGATAGCTGCCGTACATAATGTTGCTGCCATTGCCTCGGGTATTGCCCGTTCAGGAGCCGATATCATTGCGATAGACGGTTTCAGAGGCGGAACAGGCGCTGCTCCCACAAGGATCCGTGATAACGTGGGTATCCCGATTGAGCTTGCCCTTGCGGCAGTTGACCAGCGGCTTCGTGATGAGGGCATCAGAAATGAAGTTTCTATCATAGCAGCAGGCTCCATAAGATCTTCCTCCGATGCAGTCAAGGCGATCGCTCTTGGTGCTGATGCAATATATATCGGCACACCTGCCCTTCTTTCCATGGGCTGTCATCTGTGCAGGACCTGTCACAGCGGCAAATGCAACTGGGGTATCGCAACTCAGCGTCCCGACCTTGTAAAGAGGCTCAATCCCGAGGTTGCATACAAGCGCCTTGTAAATCTCGTCAATGCATGGAATCATGAGATCAAGGAGATCATGGGCGGCATGGGAATAAACTCAATCGAATCCCTCAGAGGCAACAGACTGATGCTCAGAGGTATCGGGCTTTCACAGAAGGAGCTTGACATTCTCGGAATCCGTCATGCAGGCGAATAATTGATCGGAGGTTATGATAACTCATGAAAAGAGTATATGTTAATGAGGACTGGTGCCTCGGCTGTCATCTCTGTGAATTCTATTGTTCATTTGCAAACAGCGGTGAAACAGAGATGTTCAAGGCGTTCAAGCTTGGAAAAAATGCTGCTCCCCGTATCAGGATAGAGGAAGGCAGTGATATTAATTTTGCGGTTTCATGCCGTCACTGTCAGGATCCTGCCTGCGTGAAGGGCTGTATTGCAGGAGCGCTTACAAAAAATAACGGCGTTATTGAGATAAATAAGGATAAATGCGTGGGCTGCTATACCTGCGTTCTGTCCTGCCCATACGGCTGTATTGTAATTGATCCTCAGAACGACGGACAGACAATTACAAAATGCGAGCTTTGCACAAGGAATAATGCAGGAGAACCCGCCTGTGCGGCAAATTGTCCCAACAGGGCAATTGTTTTTGAAGAAAGGGGTGAGGACTGATGAAATACGTTATCATAGGCAATTCTGCAGCAGGCATCGGCGCTGTTCAGGGAATCCGTGAGGTTGACAGCGAGGGGCAGATAGTGCTTATTTCCGATGAAAAATATCATACATATTCACGTCCTCTTATTTCCTATCTGCTCAAAGGCAGAGTGACAGAGGAGAATATGATATATCGTCCCCTAAGCTTTTATGAGGATAACAAGGTCGAAACAATGCTTGGTACAAGAGCGGTTTCTGTCGATTCAAAGGATAAAAAGGTCATTCTTGAAAACGGCGATGCTGTTTCATATGACAAGCTCCTTATCGCATCGGGTTCAAAGCCCTTTGTACCTCCCATGGACGGGCTTGATAAGGTCAAAAACAAGTTTTCCTTCATGAAGCTTGATGATGTCAAGGCTGTTTCGGAGGTCGTAAAGCAGGGAGCAAAGGTACTCATCGTAGGTGCAGGACTTATCGGTCTGAAAGCAGCAGAGGCTCTTGAGCATTACGGTGCGGATATGACCGTTGTAGACCTTGCTGACAGGATACTTCCCTCAATTCTTGATACTGAAGCTTCCGATATCATGAAGGCTCATATTGAGTCAAAGGGTGTAAGATTTATTCTCGGCACCAGCGTAAAGCACTTTGAGGAAAACAGCGCTGAGCTTACAAACGGCGAAACCGTGGATTTTGATTTTGTGATACTTGCGGTAGGTGTCCGTCCAAATACAGAGCTTGCGGAATCAGCAGGCGGAAGTGTCAACAGGGGAATTGAAACCGATGTTCACCAGGCTGTAAAGGGCGTTTCTGATATCTATGCAGCAGGAGACTGCACAAAGTCCTTTGATATATCCTCGGGAACAGAGAAGATACTTGCTCTCCTTCCTAATGCGTTTAT
>CAMAIG010000277.1 GCA_945835085.1 uncultured Ruminococcus sp.
CCTATGACCCTCTGCTTGTAAGGCAGATGCTCTCCCAGCTGAGCTATGCTCCCACATTTTTCACTTCATCGGGCTGCTCTCACAGCCGACTTTTATATTATACACCAATGATTTTCATTTGTCAAGAGTTTTTTGAAAAAAATTTTTATTTTTTCCCCGATACATTATATGCACAGTCTTTAGCTTCAATACTTGCGTTACCGAGCCGCAAAACATAATTATTTTTGCAAACACCCCAACGAGCCGGCTTCAGCGGCACGCTGTATGCAGTGTACCGGGGGGGAATTATCAGTTTCTTGCCGCTCTCCGACAGCGGCTTTCCTTATGGGTAGCCTTCTCCTTATACATAAGATCGTCGGCAGCCTTTATAAGGTTATCCACAATGATACCCTCTTCAATAAGCTCGGAGTGGAGTCCGAAGCTTGCTGCGACCTTATAGGGCTTGCCCAGAGTCTTATTTGCGCTGTCCAGATATTCCTTTATCTTTTCCGCCAAGGCTTCCGATGCGGCAGGATCGGTGCCTACGCTTGCAACAGTGAACTCATCACCGCCGAAGCGTGAGCAGATCTCATTTTCGCCCCAGATAGAGCAGAGCGCTTCCGCAATGGTTTTAAGCGCAATATCTCCCTCCGCATGACCATATGTATCGTTTATGAATTTAAGTCCGTCCATATCAACGGAAATAATGGTAAGATATCTCTTTTCCTCGGGAACAGACAGCACCGCAGCGATCTTCCTGTTAAGCTCCGTATAGAAGCCCCGCCTGTTATAAAGCCCCGTTACATGGTCATGGATATAAAGATCATGAAGCTTTGACACAGCACTTTTCAGCGCTGACTGGCTGTTTGTTATCTCCAGCACATGATTAAGGTTCCTTGTATACTTAACAATGTGGCGGATAACATCATTTTCCCTCAGCCCGTCATTTCCCGTACTCAGTGCCGTAACGCCGTAGCCCATATGCTCCGAGCGGAAATGTATTGACCAGAACACGAAGACATCATATTTCTCAAAAGCCTTATCCAGCTGCCTCAGCCCCGTGTCATAATAGGGGTCATACAAGGTTCCGTCGATATTCTCCACAAGAATAAGCTTCTTATCGCTGTCCTCAATATCCTCGCCGTTTTCCTTCACGACCTTCTCATAGGAGGCACTCATATTCATGAAATCCTTATCCAGGCAGAGAGCATAGTAATGATATCCGTAGTAATTTGCGTATTTATAGACCTTGCGGGAAAGCTCGCCGATATCATCGTAGGAAGCCGCTTCGCCGATAAAATCAAACATATAGGTGTCATAATCGCTGTCGCCTCTCGACATCCGGAACAGGTCCTCTATCCTGCCCGTTGCCTCACGGTAATCTATGGGCTTGCAGCCGCAGGATTGGGACCATATGATCTTATGGTCAATAACGCAGAACTTATCCGCAAGTCTTCCCGAGCTGCTTGCAACAATTGCGTCCACAGCCTTTTCTCCCGCATAGTCAAGGTCCTGCTTGGCAGTGGTAAGGCGGGGCATATGATACTGCTCCTCGGGAATGCCGTCAAAGCCCGTAACTATAACGTCATCGGGAACCATCTTTCCTATTGATTTGAGCTTTGTGCAGATAGTCATTGCCATAGCGTCATTGCAGCAGATGAATGCGTCGGGCATGGAAAGCCCCGAAGCCATGAATTCATCAAAGGCTGTTTCGGTGGGTCCCTGCCAGAAATCGCCGTACATTATCCTGCGCTCATCAAGCTCAAGACCGTTTTCCTCAAGCACTCTCCTGCAGCACTGGATACGCTCGTCGGAAAAGCTGTTGTTTCGGTAGCCTGCCACTACGTTTATAGTGCGGCAGCCGTGCTTCATCACTACATGCTTTACGATAGCCTCGAATGCGCCGCGGTAATTAAAGCTTATATTATAGCAGTCCTTAACGGGTCTTTCAACACAGACGGTATAGATATTATGCTCTTTTGCCTTTTCGATCATTCTGCCAAGAGCTTCCTCGTCCTTGATAGTTTCGGACATTATTATAAGCCCGTCAAGGATATCATAGGGAATAAGGTCGAATACCCTTACCTCGCCCATATCATAGGGAGTTCCGTTATAAAGATCGGTGATGGTATTGAACACAAGCACCTTGCAGTTATATTCGGCTGCTCTTTTTATTACGGAATGAAAAAATTCTCTCTGGACATTTTCGTTTATCATAGTCAGGCAGAGCCCGATGAATTTTCTGCCGTTAATGCTCATGTTCTCATCTCCCTTCCTGTCGGAATATACATATGTATATTCCTACCATATCAGTTTGTTGAAAAAGACCGCATTAAATATAAATCAAACATTTATTCTATGAGAAACGGCTTCAACAGGTCGGTCACCGAGCCACAAAATATAGAAATCTCTGCTGTTTACCTAACGAGTTGGCTTCAGCGACACGCTGATATGTATATTCCTACATATTTTAACACATTCGGTTCTCCACGTCAACAGGATTTCGGCATTTTCATTAATATTAAACACATTCTCACCAAAAAAATCGGCACATTATCAAAAAAGTCCGACTAAGATAAAGACCCCCTCTGCCCCTTTTTACTAAAACATCAGTTTATTAATCAATTGTTAACATTTATTCTGTATTATATATGTTATAATAAAAATAATTATATAATGAGGAGGTATGCCGCAATGCCGAAAAACAGCCCAAGCAGCAGTGACAGCCGCATTGCTTCTCTCAAGCAGCAGAATTCGGAATATAACAATATGTACCGCAAGTGGCGTATTGAGCATAAAAAATACGGCTTTTATTTTTCCGGCGACTCGGGTGAGCTTACCTACCGCCATGGAGAGGGCTTTATTACCGATAACCCCGAAGGCTCGGAACGCACTGCTTTAGACGGCGTTCACTCTGCCGTTGCCGCCACTCTGATAATATATACCTTGCTAAATCTCCTTATTAACGTATTTTTTTCGGACTTTCCCATCAGCCTTTCAAACAAGGTCTTTTACCACAAGGGCGGTTATTTCATCGGTGATGAAAAGCTTGCGGTCATCATGTCATTTATCACGGGCACAGTTGTAAGGCTGCTGCCGCTGACGGTGCTGCTTGTAAAGACAAAAATGCCTTTGAAGCTGATCTTACCCGTCAAGATATCAAACAAGCCCCTGTTTTTTGAATCCATTCCCATGGCAATGCTCTGCTTCGGTATATTCACGGTTTTTTCGGGAGTATCCATTTACATTGCCGCTCTGGTGGATTTCGATATGGGACACAGCATATGGATACCTAAGGAAAAGGATCAGCTTGCACTTGCCGC
>CAMAIG010000278.1 GCA_945835085.1 uncultured Ruminococcus sp.
ATTACCGACACGATAAACAATAGTGTTTACAGCTTAGGTCGATGCGGCAAGGTCTTTTTCGGCGGCGACGTATATGTAAATATAGAAATGCCGAACGTCGGTGTTTACAGATACAAGGCTTTTTCTGCCGGTGATGTTTATTACTTTGACGACAATGCACCGCAGAATACAGGCAGCGAAAACGAATACGGTGTCGATTTGCTCAAGTATTTCCTTGACTATTCGATCGCAACCAACAAATATTCAAAGAATGTCCTAAACAGATTTGCGGATTTGATTGATATTTATTATCAGACTGCCGAGGGAGATACACCTACGCAGTATGTTGTCGGCGACAGCAGCGGTAATATTACCAAAAACCTGATGAGAAAAATCGACGTTGACAATAACGCAAAAGACACATACAGCTCGATTATTCCGCCCGATCCCACTGATTCAACATCTCTTATGTGGGAATAAGACTTTTTGAAAATAAGTTAGGAGGAGCATTATGAAAAGTATTTTTAAGAGCATTAAAAGTACGGTAAAACAAAAGCAAGGCATGACGCTTGTGGAAACACTTGTTGCCATGGCTTTGATTATGCTGATAATTTTTACCTTTACACCGCTTTTCCTCCAAAATTTCAAAAATATCCGCACGGCAGGCGAGGTTACAAAATCCTCATACGAAAAGGCGAGCTTGCTGGAGAGGCTTATTGCAAATAAGGGCGAGAACGCACCCGGCTATGAAATCTCCGTAAGCGATGTTCCGCTTACAATGACAAAGCAAGGGGATACCGATAAGTCAATAAGCTTTGGCTCGGACAGTTCTGCGGGTCAGGTTAACGGTACGATCATCGCAAGTAACCCCAACACGCCGAATTCATATTCGACCTTTTATGTCAGCGATAACACAAGCCGTATGCTCAGCTTCCCGAGCAATCTTACCGACGACTTTTTGACGACTGAAATTACACTTGTTCCCAAGGGCTTTGCATTTAACTCTGTGGCTGAAAACAAGAATGCAGATCAGGCAGGCTGGCACTTTAAGGTCAGCTATACCGACGAAAACGGCAAAAAGAAAGCGGTTGATAAGCAATATTACGATATAGTTTTCAAAAAAGACGGAGCGACTAATGTTGCGGTGTTCACGCTCAAGGGCGGTAACAACGTCATTTGCTTCGAACATTCTCCGCTTGTAATTGAATACGGACAGGGCGTAGGCGACCTTCAGTACAGTACTGAAATTGAGATCGGCGCACCCGAAATTATACTTGTCGGCGAAAAGGCTTCCGACGGCAAATACTATTATTATGCGACAAGCGGCGTTGACGAGTACGGACGTATGGATCTCATCGCAAAGGAAATGACGGGTGCTCCGCTTAACTCGGCAATAAACGACGTTGAGTGGGTAGGTGTCGGCAGCGGCGACGACGGCAACGGCGGAGATAATAAGTACGGCTACTATGTCATGGGCGGCGACGCAGGACAGGTACGCCGTTTCTGGAAAAACGAAAAAACGGGCAACTACTATTGGGGCGGCGACACGCTTTGGCAGTATGACCGTTATGCGCATATCACGGAAAAAGGAAATCCCGAGGGCGACAGCTATGAGAACATAAGCGCCGAGAATTCAACTCAGGCGGAGTTCAAGTCGATATTCCGTTCTCCGCAGACTGAAATTGACTGGAATGGCAGACAGATAAACTATCTTTTCAAATCAGAAAAGACAAGTATGTGGGACTATAAGTCCGTCACATCAAACTACTTCACAGCGAACGTTACACCCTCCGATTCGGGCAAGGCGTTCTTGACCCTCGGCGGCGTTGTTAAATGGCGTGACGGCACAGAGGCTTACGGCGGCAACTCGGATAGAGGCCAGGGCGAAAATGAAAACATGCGTACGTGGCTTACATACGACGCAAGCAGCGTAAGATCCAAAAAGCTCTCGAGTCTCGGCTATAAGGAGGCCGTAGGTTATGAGTACGAAAATGATAATTCGCTCATAACCATTACCTCCGTAGGTGCGATTAAAATCGATAAAACCAACAGCAATTATATTGAAATTCAGGATCAGACACAGTGGAACAGCAATGTTTATCCGAGCCAGTCCTATACGCTTTATTGCGGTCGAATTCCTGCCGTTATCGACGTTTGGGGTTGGAAAACGGCTACGCTTGGCTGGAAAGGATATATTCCGCTTGCGACGTTGGGCGTTGCATACAGCTCGAACAACCAATATACTCCGTCGGGCATATTAAACCCGAACGGAACAGGCGCATGGTATCCGACAGGACTTTTCGGAGACTCAAAGGCATCGAGCACAAAGCTTGACGTTGATATATTCAAATCCTTGAAGTATGAGGACCTTTTGAACTTCTTTAACTCGGAAAATCTGTATAAGGATATTGTTTATCCGAGGTCAACGATAAAGGGTACGCCTATATACTACACGGCTGTTAACGGAAGCGGCGGTCAGGCATTGGGCGAGCAGGGTAATATGTATTACCTTACGGCAGGCAAGGAAATCGAAATTACAATCGGTTATCTTTCACATCCGTTTGCAATCGGACTTGAAAATCCGTCAACATGGCTGATTACGGGCTTGACGGGCTCTGACTACTATTTCTATAAGTTTAACGGAACAGGCGGAAAATACGACCACTCGTTCCAGTCGGCAGGACTTCGAGATAACGTAACAATGCTCGACATTGACAGCTATCACGACGATATTACGGGCAACAATATTTCCATTGCGGTCGGCTACACATTGGGTTATCTTTTCTCCGACTACAACTGGGCAACACGTGTAAACGACATTTCAAATATGGGTGTTGTTTATATCAGAGGCTCGGGCGACGGCAGCGACAACGATACGACAGGCTCTATGGCGTCGGGTAAGGGCTGGTCGCTTAAAAAGGAAACCAACGTATTCCATCAGTTCTACGGAACAGACCAATATCAGGACAAATCGGGTAATATGACTGCATTGGGTTGGGACACCACGTATCACAGATCGTTCTTCGGAATTTCAAACAGTGACTCTAAACCGCCGTCAGCCCTTACTTCTCCGAATATCGTTTCGGGCACAAAGCTGTACGGTACAAATACGCACCCGATGAACCAGACTCAATGTACAACTATCCGTTGGGGACTTACATGGGATGCAAAGCCGCAGTTTATGTGGGGCACGGACAACGGCTCGCTGTTCAGCTGGGGCTACGACTATGAAGCCCCGACAAATTCAAAGATAACTTCGGTTACAAAGGAATTTGAAAGCTACATGTGGGCTGACAGAATCGGCGCA
>CAMAIG010000279.1 GCA_945835085.1 uncultured Ruminococcus sp.
AACGACAGTGCTGTCAGCTCCGAGCTTTTCCTGAGCGAGTATGCAGCCCAGCATATTTGCTCCCGACGAGATGCCCACACCAATGCCAAAGCGCCTTGAAAGCATTTTTGCCATAATAATAGAGTCAATATCATCCACCGATACAACAGAGGTCATTTCGTCCATTTTAAGTACGGGAGGGATAAATTCATCGGAAATTCCCTGGATCCTGTGCTGTCCGACCTTATAGCCTGTGGAAAGAGTAGGAGAGTTTAACGGCTCAAGAGGAAATACGCCGCAGCAGCTGTTGTCATCACGAAGGCGTCTGCCGATACCCATTACAGTGCCGCCTGTTCCCACGCCTGCAACAACACCGTCGGCAGTAAGCCCCAGCTTTTTTAGCTGAAGAGATATCTCTTCTCCGGTGTAAATGTAATGGGCTTCGGTATTATTTTCATTGGAAAACTGCTTCGGCAGAAAAACATTTCCCTGCTTTGCAAGCTCCTCGGTAAGGGCAATAGAACCGAGAAAGCCGCCGTCCTCACGGGAAACAAGCCTTACCTCTGCACCGAAGCTTTTCATCAGATTAATTCTCTCGGCGCTCATCCAGTCAGGCATATAAATGATTACCTTATGACCGAGGTAGCTGCCCATTGCCGAGAAAGCAATGCCCGTATTGCCGCTTGTTGCCTCGGCAATAACATCGGTAGGAGCTATCTCGTTATTCTCATATGCCTTTCTTAAAATGTGGTAAGCCACCCTGTCCTTAATGCTTCCCGACAGATTTAAATATTCAGCCTTGGCATATATTTTTCTAGGCTTTCCCTTAAAGGTAAAATGTATTTCCAGCAATGGAGTTTTGCCTATCATTCCGGAAATGTTATTGAATTTTTCAGTGATTGTTTCAGAGATCATAAAACCGATAACCTTTCAGTTATAATTACATTCTGTCAAAAGCCTGCTTGATATCAGCAATGATATCATCAACATTTTCAAGACCCACAGAGAAACGTATAAGTCCGCCGTCAATACCTGCCGCAGCAAGCTGATCATCACTCAGCTGACGGTGTGTAGCGGAAGCAGGATGAAGAACACAGGTGCGGATATCGGCAACGTGTACCTCATTTGAAGCAAGCTCAAGGCTGTCCATAAATCTTACCGCTGCAGGTCTGCCGCCCTTGATAGAGAAGGAGATAACGCCACATGTGCCGAGGGGCAGATACTTCTTTGCACGTTCGTAATACTTATCACCCTCAAGTCCCGGATAGCTGATAGACTCAACCTTATCGGAAGCAGCAATGAACTTTGCGACTTTAAGTGCATTTGCGCAGTATACGGGCATGCGGACTGCCAGTGTTTCAAGACCGAGATTGAGGAGGAAGGAGGAATGAGCGGCAGGATAGCAGCCGAAATCTCTCATAAGCTGCATTCTTGCCTTTGTAATGTAAGGTGCAGCGGGATACTGCTTTGTATAAACGGTTCCGTGATAGCTTTCATCAGGCTCTGAAAGACAGGGGAACTTTCCGTTATCCCAATTGAATTTACCGCTGTCAACAATAACACCGCCGACCTGAACTGCATGACCGTCCATGTATTTTGAGGTTGAATGAACAACAATATCAGCGCCCCACTCAATAGGACGGCAGAGAACGGGAGTAGCAAAGGTGTTGTCAACGATAAGAGGAACATTATGAGCATGAGCCGCCTCAGCCCACATCTCAATGTCAAAAACTGTGAGAGAGGGGTTAGCGATAGTTTCTCCGAAAACGCACTTGGTATTTGGCTTGAAAGCAGCGTTAAGCTCTTCCTTTGTTGCGTTTACATCGACCCAAATGCATTCGATGCCCATTCTTTTAAGGGTAAAGCCAAAAAGATTGATAGTTCCGCCGTAAATGGAGGAGGAGGCAATAAAGCTGTCGCCTGCCTCGCAGATATTGAGAATAGAGAGCAGGGATGCAGCCTGACCGCTTGATGTACACATTGCGGCTGCACCGCCCTCAAGGGCAGCGATCTTCTTTTCAACTGCATCGGTTGTGGGGTTTTCAAATCTTGAATAGATAAGGCTCAGAGTAGGGTCGTCAAAAACATCAGCAACGGAATCCGTTGAATCATATACATAGGTCGTGCTCTGAACGATAGGCATAACTCTCGGCTCGCCGTTCTTGGGAGTGTAGCCCGAGTGCAGGCATTTTGTTTCGATAGCTGCTGTATTTTTTATTTCTTTCACGGTTAATACCTCCGAAAAAATTTTTTGTGTAAACATACTTATTATATCACAAAAACAATAATAAAGCAAGAATTTTTTTGAAAAATGCTGAAAACAGATGTATTTCAGTTGATTCCCGATTTTGCCATAAATTCCTCTGTAGTCAAAAGACCGGAACGATTGAACCTGTCAATGAAAATAAGCTTTTTCTCGCCGCTATATTCAAGATAATTGCAGCTTTCCCTGCAGGTCAGTATTATTTTAAACCCATTTTCCTCCAGCACCTCATCGCCTTCATCGGAGCGAAATCCAAAGGGATAGGCAAAAATATCGGTTTCAAGCTTATATTTCCCCGAGAACATATCATTCCATTTAGAAATATCCTCCCGAAACAGCTTCTTGAAATGCTCAGGAGCTTCTCCTTTATTTATTGAAGCGCCGTTTCTGCCGTTCAGACTGTGAAAATTGTAGGTGTGGCAGCCGAATTCGATACGCCCGCTTTCTTTCATTGACAGAATATCGTCACGCCTAAGATATGCGTAATAGGGATTGGGGTCATTTTCCTTTTCTGCCTGTTCAGTAAATGCTCCGACTATATTTATAACAGCATTCATGCCGTATTTTTCAAGAAGCGGCAGAGCATATGTCATATTGTTAAGGTGACCGTCATCAAAGGTTATAAGCACAGGCTTTTCGGGCAGGGGAATACCGTTCTCGCAGAAATCTGTTATTTGCGAAGGGAAAATTGCTGTGTACCCATGTTCTTTCAGATAAATAAGGTCGTTTTCAAAGCTCTCGGGAGTAACAACATACTCACCTGTGCGGAACGGATCTTTCAGAATGCTGTGATACATTATTGCAGGAAGCTTAACTTTTGGGCTTGTGCCTGAGATCGTCGGAACAGAGTCCTGCCTGACTGAAAAGCCTATTATAAAAATACACAGAGCTAAAGAAAAAGTAAAAAGAAATGCTTTCATACGCATAAATATCCCTCCGGATTTATTATATGTTCCGAAGAGGTTCGGTATATCATAAAAAACGGGGCTGTTGCAGCAAACGCTGCAGCATCCCTTTTTCAATATAAAGCCGACAAAA
>CAMAIG010000280.1 GCA_945835085.1 uncultured Ruminococcus sp.
AACGGAATCAAGCGGAGCAAAGTTATGTATGCTTACAGAGAAAGAAGGCTTATTCTCCTTCTTAGGCGCAAGGCACTCATCGTCAGGCTCGATCATATTATCATAGAACCTGAACTCGTCCTCATCATCGTCAAGCTCAATATCGTCCCCGTCATCGCCGTACTTCTCACGGAAACGCTCGTTGATCTTGCCTTTGCTTTCACCGAGTTTATATGCAGCGTAGGCAACACCTGCCATAGCACCGAGTCCGACAATTCCCTTGATGATCTTCTTTACGTTCATAATAGAAACCTCCACATTTTTCAGTATTCTACGGGTTCACCGTAGTTGATTTTCTTGATTGATTTGATATTCGCTCCGAGGTCAAGACCGTTCCAGTTGTAATAACCCCAAGAGCCTGAGAATGCCACGCAGGACGGTAAGTTATAATCGTCATAGATAAACTCAACGATACACTTTCCGCTGCCGCCGAAGTTGTGATATTTACCCTCACCATCATCGGCATAACCCTTGCTGTCGCATATCTTTGTAGTAAACTGCGTACCGTTTTCAAGCTCGATCAGGAAACGATCTCCGCAGTATCCGTACCATACGCCCATAGCACAGCAGTAATCGCCGTACTCATCACGGCGTATTCCAGTTCCTGTTATTACATCGACCTTAGAGCCGTATATCGCTCCTGAGCTGGGCATTGCCGTCAGTCCCGAAGCTCTTTCGCCTGCAAAGCAGTTTGTCCAGCCGTCCTCATACGGAAAGTCATATATGACCTCGACCGTTTCGGTCTTGCCGTCAGCAGATGAAGATTTTACGGAATATCCGTCTTTTTCTTCCTTAGAAAGTATAGGTTCGACCGTCACCGTGTACTCAGTATTCTCACGCAGACCTGTTATGTAGCAGAGGTCATTGCCTTTGAACTCAAAGTACATATTATCGCTGAAAGCATAGTTATCATCGTGAGCCGTGCAGCTCACAGAATAGTCACGGTCAGGCTCAGAATCCCATGATACTTTCAGACAGGAAACAGAAATAGTCGATACATTCAGGTCATTGACCGAAAGCTCCTGCACTTCTGGTTCTGCTGGTGTTCCTGAAAACTCAATAATAAAGCCCATAATCAGGCTTAGAGCTTTCCTCTGTATGTCAGGATCAAACATCGTCATCACGCTCCTTCTCGCATTTCAGGAGCGTTTGTGTCAGCAGATACGGCACACCGATCAACAGAGCCAGTACCGCCGTTACTGCCAGTATCACAGGCAGATATTCCGCTAATGCCAAGTAGTCTATCACGCTTCTTTTGCTCCTTTTCCTTTGCCTTCATTTCTTTTACGAAAGCACGGTATTTTGCTGTATATTCATAGGACTTGCCAAAGATATTTACCGCTGCCTTGTAAAGATTCGGCTCATGTTCCTCGATGATTGCAAGCTCCTCATTGATATGTTTGCTGAATGGACAGCCTACACAGCCGGTTCGCCGTAACCCGTATTCCGTATAGCATCGGGAGTGCTGAACATCGAACATCTGCTCATAGTCTTTTTTATCGCCGTCCGTGTACCAAAATACCGGACGGAAGGTGTTGCACCCCTTAGACTTGCACTCAGAAAAACAAGTCTTGAAAGCTGCCGAACGGATACCGCCCTCAGCCTGTCGGATACCTGTTATATCCAAGTCTGCATCATGTTCCTTGACGATACGCTTTGCAGGCTTCTTTTTCGCATATTCACAGCACTTGTTGGATATGGGGAAATCCGGCGGATTCTGCATGATAAACTCTTTTAGGAAACGGTTGCGGTAAATTGAAAATCTGCTGATTTTCTGAACACCGTCCTCGTCAGAGTATCGCTCTCCGCACCACCATTGCAGAGCCGTCTTACACCGAGGGTATCTTTGCAACAGCACTTCAAGCGGTTCGTCCTCCCACTGAAATCCGTGAGCCTGCAAACGCATCATCTGTTCGGAAACATATTTCGACAGAAAAGGAACACCATACTGCTTCACACAGGTAGGGATAGGCTTATCGGGTTTGACACGCTCAATGGTAATGCCGTATTTCTGTTCAAGATAGTCTAAATGCTCCTTTGTAGCGGAGTATTCAAGCCCCGTATCTATCCAGAAATACTTGACCTTGCCGTCCTCATCGACCTTATGAATCAGGTCAAGGACAATATCGCTGTCAGAACCGCCGCTTATACTGCACACAGGATAATAAGACCGCATCAGTATGCGTTGTGCCTTGCACATACTTGTGTAAATGGTGTAGTTATTGTTATCGGCGCACTTGGTCAGGGCTTCATCAAGCATCGTGAAGCCCTCCCAAGATGTGTGTGATCACATCGACCGTCCACCCGTTGCCAATACACTTGTACCGCTGGGTATTGGAAATGCCTGCGGTATAGTTGTCGGGAAGAGTCTGCAAACGCTCCGCTTCAATGGGGGTGAGCTTGCGGATAACGTAGTCACCGTCAGGGAGATCAATCTTATACAGACCTGTTTTTGCACCCTGACCGCCGCCATTGGCTGAGAGCGTAACAGACTTGCCGACAACGGAGTAAATACGTTGTCCCTGTCCGCCCTTGCCATACTGTCCGATACGAACGGGAGAGCATACAAGCGAATCTTTCTGAACAGTGGTCAGGCAGTTGGACTTGCCGTCCTCACGCACTTCGATATGCTGTTCTGTCTTTTCGCCGTCAACATATCGTCCACGCTGGGCGGCTCCCATAGGCATAGCAACCGAAGTAGTACTGCCGTTGAAGCCTGAATTTTTGATGATCGTTGCTTCACCGTACTTATGATAGCCTGCCATGACGGTACGGGACTTGTCCGTACCCTGATATGTATTGTTCGGTATAGGTTCTGCGACCATAGTCCGCTGCTTACGTTCAAGGGTGTTATACAGCACAGCACCGTCATAAGAAGCGGTCATACAGTAGGACTTGTCCTGCCACGCAACACCGCTTTCAAGTACATCTTTCAGTAAAATGCCCTTATCTTCCGGGAAAGAAGTAAAAGGTATATTCGTCCAGTAACAGCGCTTTCTATTTTGTGCCGATACAAGTGCAGAGTTTATCATGATAGGTTCTACACCGAGAACCCTTGTGATCTCGTCCTTGATGTTCTGATGTACGGAATAGTTGTTTTCGTAGAGGAAATACTTACAGCCCGATTCCTCTAAGGCTCTCACATACTCCTTAAAGAGCCTGAATCCCTCACCGTTGCAGTCTACCTCTCTGTCCTTTTTGGCGATAGACCAATAGGTGCAGGGCGAACCGCCGAGCA
>CAMAIG010000281.1 GCA_945835085.1 uncultured Ruminococcus sp.
CACGTGGAACATTCTACAATTTTATAGAATTTTCTGTTTTCTGTTGGTGAATACATTTTTGATAAATCCCGCCAATTGGCTTAACATAGCGGTTTAGAGCAGCAAAACCATACCTTTGATATTATCTCGGGTATGGCTTTGTTAATGAAAATTTTAATTTGGAATCCTTACTATGTACTCCGTATACTCCTTTTCCTTGCTTTTCTGCATAACGGCGTTTATTCCCGCTGCCTGCATGATCTCTACTGCGTGGGTTATTGTATGGACAAATATCCTCACATCACGAAATGCTCCTTTGCATTTTCTTATACGCCTGATCTCGTTGTTTCGTTTCAGTGTGGACTCTATAAGTTTTTCCGTATTTTCAACGTTAAGCTTGCGCTCAAAGATGACCTTTATAAGCTCCATGCGTATCAGATTGTCGTCGATTTTCAAGAGTGCTCTGGCATGACGCTCGGTGAGCCCGTATTCAAGGATAAGCTTTCTCTCTTCCTTTGAAAGCTTTAGCAGGCGCATTTTGTTTGCGATCGTTGACTGCTTTTTTCCAAGGCGAAGGGCTATGTCCTCCTGAGTAAGTCCGAATAGCTCTGTCAATGAGTTTATTGCCTCTGCTTCTTCAAAAAAGTTCAGATCCTTTCTCTGCATATTTTCAACAAGGGAGATCATTGCGGAGCCTCGTTCTGTGGTGTCCACAATTATGCAGGGTATCTCGGTCATGCCGCACAGTCTTGCTGCACGAAAACGGCGTTCTCCTGCCACAAGCTCATATCCCATGTCAATTCGTCGGACTACTATGGGCTGGATAAGCCCGTTTATCTTGATACTTGCCGCAAGCTCTGCCATGTCCGAATCTGTGAATCTTCTTCGGGGCTGATTTGGATTTGGATATATCCTGTCCATGTCGATCTCAATGACCCGTGAAAGATTTTTTTCATTGAGTATCGCCGAACCGATATTCTCCAGAATTTTAAAAGGTACTGCCATAATATCATTCCTTTCTTTTGTCTGTGATATTATTCTACCTTTTTATATTCCGGATTTAAAGAGAAAAAAATCGGGCTTTTGCGCTGTTTCTTACTATAATTTTGCGCTAAGCCTGAATTTTATAAATGATTTTTTGAAATCTGACCGCTGCTGCGTGGATATTTTGTCGATGTGGCTGATACTTTTTTAATGTTAACCATCACTCTGCCGTCACCGCAGGGAAGCTTATATTCCGTTATCTTTTCAATTTCTCCGCCAAGAAGCTTTACTGCATTCTCCCCTTCCGAGATATTTTCACCGGGACCTTTCAGTGCTATAAAGAATCCGCCTACCTTTACATATGGCAGACAGTATTCCGCAAGGACAGGAAGCGCTGCCACTGCTCTTGCTGTTGCAATATCGTATTTTTCACGATGCTCGGGTTTTCTTCCCATTTCCTCGGCTCTGGCGTGGATACATTCCATTTTTTCCGTATTTTCCGACACTGTTTTCAAGAAATTGACCCTTTTATTGAGGCTGTCAAGAAGGGTCATATGGATATCGGGTCTGTAAATTTTCATCGGAACTCCCGGAAATCCCGCTCCTGTTCCAACGTCTATCACCTTAGCACCATTTGGTATATCCGTATATTTAAATATAAGCAGGCTGTCAAGGAGATGCTTTTCGGATATGCCTTGGGGGTCTGTTATGCCCGTTAAATTCATCACCTTGTTATACTCAACAAGCAGCTCGGAATATTTATCAAGCATGGTGTACTGCTGCTCGGTCAGTGACATTCCTGTTTTTTCAAATAGGGTGCGTATCTCATTGTAAGGAAGAATGGTCATTTTTCTACTCCTGTAAATTACATTTGTTCCACGTGAAACATCTCTATTTCACGCCGAGGGCAAAACCCATTTCTTTGCCTTTTCAAAATCTTCAAAAAATTCCATAAGGCAGCCTTTTTTCTGTGAAATTACCCTCAGATAGTTTTTATCTCCTTTTTCATAACAATTACTGCTCTCTTTTTCTCTGCTTTGAAAGCCATATTATCAGCACACTTACATCTGCGGGCGATACTCCCGAAATTCTGCTTGCCTGTCCGATATTTTCCGGTTGTATCTTGTTGAGCTTCTCTATGGCTTCGAGGCTTAGTCCGCCGATGGTGTTGTAGTCCATATCACGGGGCAGCTTCTTTTCCTCCAGCTTGCGGACGTGGTCAACCTCCATGAGTTGTCTGGCAATGTAACCGTCGTACTCTATTCTGAGTCCAACCTGCTCCTTGACCTCATAGGGCAGGTCGGGTCTTTCCTCGTCAAAGGGAGCAAGATCATCATATGATATCTGGGGGCGCTTCAGAAGCTCGGACATTTTCAGTCCCGTAGAAATCGGAGCTGTTCCCTTGGATTCAAGCATTCTGTTTAGCTCGTCGGTGGGGCTTACGGATTTCTTTTTTATCCTCTTTATCTCCCCTTCGATAAGCTCACGCTTTTTGAGAAATGCGTTATATCTTTCGTCGGAAATGAGTCCTATCTTATGACCCAGGGGTGTTAGACGTTCATCTGCATTATCCTGTCTGAGGATAAGTCTGTATTCGCTGCGGCTGGTCATCATTCTGTATGGGTCTGAGCAGCCCTTTATTACAAGGTCGTCGATAAGTGTACCGATATAGGACGATGATCGGGACAAGGATATCTGCTCTCGTCCAAGAACTGAGAGCGCTGCATTTATTCCCGCAACAAGTCCCTGTGCTGCGGCTTCCTCATATCCTGAGGTACCGTTGAACTGTCCTGCTCCGTAGAGTCCGCTGATTTTCTTGAATTCAAGGGTATGGCTGAGCTGCTGTGGGTCACAGCAGTCGTATTCGATAGCATATGCATTTCGCATTACCTCGACATTTTCAAGTCCCTTGATGGTTCGGAGAAATTTCAGCTGAACGTCCTCGGGAAGTGAGGAGGACATTCCCTGGAGATAATACTCGTCCGTTGTTAATCCCATAGGCTCAATAAAAAGCTGGTGACGGGGGCGCTCGGAAAAGCGCATTATCTTATCCTCTATTGAGGGGCAATATCTTGGTCCCACTCCATGTATCCTGCCCGAATAAAGGGGTGAACGGTGGATATTTTCCTTTATAACACGATGAGTTTCATCGTTTGTATACGCCACATAGCAGGAAACGATATTTTCAAGGCCGTTTCTGTCGGTTTCAAAGGAAAAGGGCTGGATATCCTCGTCCCCGTCCTGGCGTTCAAGCTGTGAAAAATCAATGCTCCTTTTATGGACACGAGAGGGTGTTCCTGTTTTAAATCT
>CAMAIG010000282.1 GCA_945835085.1 uncultured Ruminococcus sp.
ATGTTAAAACAGAGAAAATTAAACTAAAAGAATATAGATATAAGTTTATTAAGAATTATCTAGATTTTAGAATGGGAAATATTAATTTAGATAAGTATTTGAGTGAAAATGAGGAAATAACCAATAATTTATGTTCTTATGAACAAGATGATGTTAACCAATTGCTTAGGGTGCATTTGTACATAGCCTCAGGACAAAAAGAAAGAGCAGAAGCCGGAGGAATCTAAGAATAAAACAAAGCTTGGCGGCACATTCTCTGCCGACAGCGGCGTTAAGGTCGAACAGAAAATGCGTACTGTCGATACAAGAGGCAGCTACGTTGATATCGACAAGTACAACGAAAAGTACGATAACATCGCTTCCGTATCCGGAGGCGGAAACGGCAAGCATAAGGATAATTTCTCCAAGAAGCAGAAGATCACTCAGAAGTCTGCTCAGAGAAATAAGCAGCAGTATTCAAATAAGAGGGAAACAGAAGCTGAAAAGCTCCGCAGACTTGAGCTTGAGCGTGCAAGAAAGCAGCAGCTCAAGGTGCTTATTCCAGATGAGATCGTTGTTTCCGAGCTTGCTTCCAGACTGAAGGTAACTGCAACGGAAGTTATCAAGAAGCTCATGGGTCTTGGCGAGATGTGCACCATCAATCAGGTAATTGATTTTGATACAGCTTCTCTTGTTGCCGAGGAGCTTGGTGCAAAGGTTGAAAAGGAAGTTATCATCACTATCGAGGAGCGTCTTATTGACGACAGTGAGGACGAGGGCGAGGGTATTGAGCGTGCTCCCGTAGTAGTTGTAATGGGTCACGTTGACCATGGTAAAACCTCACTTCTCGATAAGATAAGAAATGCTCATGTTACCGCTTCCGAAGCAGGCGGAATCACACAGCATATCGGTGCTTACAGAGTTAGCTGCAAGGGCAAGGAAATCACCTTCCTTGATACCCCCGGTCATGAGGCGTTTACTTCAATGCGTGCCCGCGGAGCGTCTATAACAGATATCGCTATCCTCGTTGTTGCCGCTGATGACGGTATCATGCCCCAGACTGTTGAGGCTATCAACCATGCAAAGGCAGCAGGCGTTTCCATAATCGTTGCTATCAATAAGATGGATAAGGAAAGCGCAAATCCTGACAATATCAAGCAGCAGCTTACCGAATATAATCTCGTATGTGAGGAATGGGGCGGCGATGTTATCTGTGTTCCCGTATCTGCAAAGACAGGTATGGGTATAGATGAACTCCTGGAAAACATTCTTCTTGTTGCCGAGATCGCTGAGCTAAAGGCTAATCCCGACCGCCTTGCAAAGGGAACTGTTATCGAAGCAAGACTTGATAAGGGTAGAGGTCCTATCGCAACCGTACTTGTTCAGAACGGTACTCTCAGAACAGGTGATATCATTATTGCAGGCACATCTGTGGGACGTGTAAGAGTTATGACAAATGACAAGGGCACTGTGGTCCATGAGGCAGGACCTTCCTATCCTGTTGAGATCACAGGACTTGCAGAGGTTCCCGCAGCAGGCGATGTGTTTAACGCTGTTGAGGATGAACGTCTTGCAAGAGAGCTTGTTGAGCAGCGTAAGCATGAGGCTAAGCAGGAGCAGTTTAAGCAGTACCAGAAGGTTACTCTCGATAATCTCTTCAGCCAGATCGAACAGGGCGAGATCAAGGAGCTTCCTATCATCGTTAAGGCTGATGTACAGGGCTCCGTTGAGGCAGTTAAACAGTCCCTTGAAAAGCTTTCCAACGAGGAAGTAAGAATAAGAGTAATTCACGGTGCCGTTGGTGCAGTTTCCGAGGGTGACGTTATGCTTGCAAGTGCTTCTAATGCAATCATTGTAGGCTTTAATGTCCGTCCCGATCCCGTTGCAGCTGAAAATGCAGAGCGTGACGGCGTTGATATCCGTCTGTATCGTATTATTTACGATGCTATTGAGGAGATCACCACTGCTATGAAGGGTATGCTTGCTCCTAAGTTCCGTGAGGTCAATATGGGACGTATTGAAGTGCGTCAGGTTTATAAAATCTCGAATGTTGGTCTTGTTGCGGGTTCATATGTGCTTCAGGGTAAGGTAACAAGAGCCTGTGAGATCCGTGTTGTCCGTGACGGTATAGTAATTGCCGAGGATAAGATGTCAAGCCTCAAGCGCTTCAAGGACGATGTGAAGGAAGTTGCTGACGGCTATGAGTGCGGTATTACACTTGAAAAGTTTAACGATATCAAGGAAGGCGATATTTTCGAGGCGTTCATTATGGAGGAATATCGTCCCGATTGATGAGATCCGTACAGAAAGGACGGAATGAATATGCCTAATTTTAAAAATGCAAGATTGTCCGAGGACATTAAAAGAGAAATTTCGGGTCTTATCCGTGAAAGGATAAAGGACCCCAGGGTCAAGGACGGACTTGTTTCCGTTGTAAGAACAGAGCTTTCGGGAGATAATTCTCACTGCAAGGTATATGTTTCTCACCTTGATGGCATGGAAGCTTCAAAGAACGCAGTGAAGGGTCTTGACAGTGCATCGTGGATGATACGCAGGGAGATCTCAAATAAGCTGCATCTGAAAAAATGCCCCGAGCTAAAGTTTATTGCCGACAATTCCATCGAGCATTCTGCGGAGATATCCAAGATGCTTGAGGAGATCATTCCGGATAGTGAAGAAGAATAAGACAGAGGTGACTGCCTTGAACGGAAAAAATAATATTAACAGCATCAGCTATACCGATGCCGCTAACTTCCTGAAAAATAACGACAATTTTTATATTCTGACTCATCTTAATCCTGACGGAGATGCGATGGGAAGTGGATTTGCACTTTGCAATGTGCTTCGTTCAATGGGAAAAATGGCAAATGTTCTCTGTTCGGATCCGTTCCCCAAAAGGTATGAATATCTCTATGAAGGATATGAGCCTATGAAATTCACTCCGAGAACCATAGTGTCTGTCGATCTTGCAGATACGAAGCTTTTCGGAAAGGAGCTGGCTGCATATACCGAGTATGTGGATCTTGCAATAGATCATCATGAATCCAATACCGGATATGCTGCCAGAACAGTTCTGAACGGCAGTGCTTCCGCAGCCTGCGAGGTGCTTTACGAGATCATAACTGCAGGAGAGCTTCCTCTTGACAGGAAAACTGCAATAGCACTTTACACGGGACTTGCGACAGATACAGGCTGCTTCAGATTTGAAAACACAACTGCAAGGGCGCATAATATCACAGCAGAGCTTATGAAGTTCAATATTCCCTATGCCAAGCTTAATCGTGAGCTTTTT
>CAMAIG010000283.1 GCA_945835085.1 uncultured Ruminococcus sp.
CATGGAACGTGCAATAATGGAAACGAACCGCCGCCGTGAGCTGCAGCTTAGATATAATAAGGAGCATGGAATAGTGCCCAAGACCATCATCAAGGATATCAGGGACGTTATCGAGATATCCACCAAGGAAGAGGTGGACGGCAAGACCGCAAAAAAGACTATGAGCCGCAAAGAAAAGGACGAGCTGATAAAGAAACTCACAGCGGAAATGAAGGAAGCGGCAAAGCTGCTTGAATTCGAGCACGCCGCATATCTGAGAGATAAGATCAAGGAGCTTCAGGACTAAGCTCAGCGGTTAAGCACCACCGTTCCGATATTAAGATACAGCGCAAAAATGAGCCACAGCAGATAGGGGATATTTAGCAGTGCAGCGGTTTTGTTGATCTTCGAAAACTGCATTATCATCGCAAATACCGTTATAATAAGAGCGGCAATTATAATAGCTCCGGGTATCTTCATATCCAGGCGGAAGTAAACGATGCTCCAGAGAAAATTCAGTGCAAGCTGGGAAATGTATAGCTTTATCCCGTCGGTTTTCTCGGTGTCATCGGCGTCGGAGCGATAGATAAGATAGGCAGAAATGCCCATAAGCGCATAAAGGACAGTCCACACCACGGGAAAAACAAAGCCCGGCGGGGACAGGGGAGGACGGACCATTGCTTCATAGCCCCTTTGAAAGTCCCCCGCAATAAGAGCGGATAAAGCCCCCGTAAGCTCTGCTGCGGCAACCGATATAAGCAGCTCTGTGATACTGAATTTTTTCATGAAGATACCCCCCGTAAATTTTATATGGGAGTATATGAGCAAAGATACGAAAATATGACAAGCTGCGCAAATAAAATAAGCTTAAAATTATGAAAAACTATTGACTAAATAAAGAAAATGTTCTATAATTTCAAGTATAGGATACAGGATTCTCAAAACTTATAGCAGGAGGATATTTTTATGAAAAAAATTCTGTTTGTAGCGTCCGAGTGCGTTCCTTTTATCAAAACAGGAGGACTTGCCGACGTTGTGGGAACACTCCCTAAAATGCTTGATAAAAACGAATACGACTGCAGAGTGATAATCCCGAACTATCGCTGCATTCCCGATAAATTCCGCAATAATTTCAAGTATGTACATCACTTCTATATGGATATGGGCGAGCGTTTCAGCAGTGTTCATGTTGGAATAATGGAGTATGAGCTTGACGGTATAACCTTCTATTTTGTGGACAATCTTTTCTATTTCGGCGGGGACAAGCCCTATGCCGATACCCGTTATGACATCGAGAAATTTACATATTTCGCAAAGGCTGTAATGGCTATCCTTCCTGTTATCAATTTCCGCCCCGATATAATCCACTGCCACGACTGGCAGGCAGGACTTGTTCCCGTTTATCTTCATACACTTTACAGGGACAATCCCTTCTATCGTGGAGTAAAGACAATTTTCACGATCCACAATCTCCGTTTCCAGGGCATCTGGGATATCAAGACTATCCGTTCACTTTCGGGACTTCCCGGCTGGGTGTTCACTCCCGACAAGCTTGAATTCAAGAAGGACGCCAATATGCTCAAGGGCGGTCTTGTATATGCGGATTACATCACTACCGTAAGTGATACCTATGCGGGAGAAATTCAGACAGATTATTACGGAGAAGGGCTTAACGGGCTTCTATCTGCAAGAAATCAGTCCCTCTGCGGCATCGTAAACGGTATCGACTATGATGCATACAATCCCGAAACCGATACAAATATCGCAAAGCAGTATAATTCAAAGACCTGCAAGAAGGCAAAGACTGCCAATAAGAAGGCTTTGCAGCAGGAGCTGGGACTTCCTCAGGACGAGAGCAAGTTTGTTATCAGCATAATCTCCCGTCTTACCGACCAGAAGGGACTTGACCTTGTAAGATATGCTCTTGACAGGATATGCGATGACCATACTCAGTTTATAGTTCTGGGAACAGGTGACCCACAGTACGAAAATCTTTTCAGAGATTATGCATGGAGAATGCCCGGAAAGGTTTCCGCAAATATCTGCTTTAATGAGGGCTTTGCCCACAGAATATATGCAGGCTCAGATGCGGTGCTTGTACCGAGCCTCTTTGAACCCTGCGGACTTACACAGCTTATCGCACTCAGATACGGCACAGTGCCCATAGTCCGTGAAACAGGCGGACTGAAGGATACTGTTCAGCCCTACAATGAGTATGAGGGCACAGGAATTGGCTTCTCCTTTGCAAACTATAACGGAGATGAGCTTCTCAATACCATCAACTATGCAAAGCATATCTATTTCAACTGCCGCAAGGAATGGGATCAGATGGTGGTTCGCGGAATCAAGACCGACTATTCATGGTCAAGCTCCGCAAAGAAGTATCAGGATCTTTATAACCGTGTGCTTGGCTGGTAATGGAAATGTCCGAGAGAGAGCAGATATTTGAAAAAATGCTGTCGGATATCCTTTCGGAATATGACAACATACTTCTCCGCATGGAAAAGCTCCGAGCCGAGGACAAAACCAAGACCGTGACCTATCGTGAGCTTATGGGCAAGAAGATGATATATAAAAATATCATTGATATCTATCAGTCATACGGACTTAAATAAACGTTAAAAGGGGCTGCTGCAGCGAAAATCTGCAGCAGCCCCAATAATTTTTTGCTTTTTACGGAACTTTTTAACTCTGTACAGCGTTTTATAAATGAAAGGCTTTTCAAAACACAAAAAGAAGGTGATCGTACGGATTTTGACGCTATCATTGAAGAATACGGAGATATGGTTTATCGGATAGCTTTATCCCATACCCTTGACAGGCAGTATTCCGAAGATGTTTTTCAGGAAGTGTTTCTGAAGCTCTTTAAAAATCAGCACAAAATCAAAGATGAACAGCATTTGAAGCATTGGCTTATCAGAACAGCCATAAATATGTCGATAAGTCACAACCGCAGGGTAAAGCAGGTTGAATCAAACATTGATGAATGTGCAGACTATGAAGATGAGGCTTCCTTTCGTGAACTAAAGCTTATTACGGAAGAACTGCCCGATAAATTCAGGTCGGTTATTCTGTTATGCCTGTTTGAAGGATATACAGAAAAAGAGGCGGCAAAAATCCTGCATATTAGAGAGGGTACGATAAAATCCCGACTGTATCGTGCAAGACAGCTATTAAAAAAAGCATTGGAGGAATGATTATGAATTACGATAGATACACTTGTGCCATTGAAGGCATCAAAGCTCCCGATTCTCTGAAAAAACGCACTGTTCAGCTTTTGAAGGCAGAAAA
>CAMAIG010000284.1 GCA_945835085.1 uncultured Ruminococcus sp.
TTTAAATTATTTAAAAAACAATTGGCCTGGATGAATAAATATAAGGCGACGGCAGCGGTCTATATTCAGTAATATCGTGAAAAGAGCTGGAATAACAGCTCCGTCAAGATTTTGTCAGATATTGGGACGGGCTTAAAAGCTATACCAAAATTTTTCATAAGGAGAAGTTTGTAATGTATCTTGAGGTTAAGGATCTGAAAAAAAGCTACGGAAAGGATTCAAGCTATATCCAAGTGCTCAAAGGTGTATCCACAGGTGTGGAAAAGGGACAGATATGCGTTATACAAGGTTCCAGCGGCGGCGGAAAATCCACGCTTTTAAACTGCATCGGCGGACTTGATATAATGGATTCTGGTTCTGTGAAAATAGAGGGAAAGGAAATATCGGGACTGAAACCTTCCGCTCTTGCGGACTACCGAAGGGATTATCTGGGCTTTATTTTTCAGTTCTATAATCTTGTGCCGAATCTGACTGTAAAAGAAAATATACAGGTGTGCAGATACCTTTCCAAAGACCCTATGGATATGGACGAAATACTTGACATTTTAGGTCTTACCGAGCATAAGGACAAGTTTCCATCACAGCTTTCGGGCGGTCAGCAGCAGAGGTGTGCTATTGCACGTGCCCTTGTAAAAAATCCCAAGCTGCTTCTCTGCGATGAGCCTACGGGTGCGCTTGATTCCAAGACCTCAAAGGATATTCTTATCCTTCTGGAAGAGGTAAACAAGAAATACGGAACCACTATGCTTATCGTCACACACAATAATGCTATAAAAAATATGGCACATAAATTCATCTTCCTCAAGGACGGAAATATTGTGGAGGATTATGTGAATGAGAACCGTATTTCTGCGGCTATGTTGGAGGATCTGTAATGAATAGGGTACTAAGCAAAAGATTTTTGCGGGAACTTAGAGAAAAGCGGTTTAGGTATATTGCTCTGGGACTGCTTGTTGCGGCGGGAATGACACTTGTAGTATCTCTTGCGGCTGCTGCCGATACCATTATCATCGGAAGCAATAACAAAGCTGAGAAAAACAAACTGGAGGACGGACAGTTTTCCGTTTTCGTTCCCTTTACCGAGGAGCAGGAAAAAATGCTTTCCGATACGGGGATAACTCTTGAAAGAATGTTTTCCATTGACATAAAGGCTTCTGACAGCTCGGTTCTCCGTGTAATGAAAAACCGCACAGGAATTGACCTCATTGCCGTAAGGGAGGGCAGGACAGCCGAAAAATCGGGCGAAGTTCTTCTCGAACAGCGGTACTGCGAGGAAAACGGCATCAATGTGGGAGATACTGTTGAGATAGGCGGAATAAAGCTTACCGTCTGCGGCACAGGCAGCGTTCCCGATTATGATACTCCCATTGCAAATATGTACGACAGCGCAGCCGAAAGCAAAAGCTTCGGACTTGCATTTGTGACAGCAGAGCAGTATGACGGCTTTTATAATATTTCAGGCAGAAATCCCGAGAACCTGTGCTATGCATATAGGCTTAACGGCAGGCTCACTCACGATGAATTAAAGAAAAAAATCAGGGATATTGACTTTGATTATGCCGCATATGATGATGTGTTTTTCAAGGAAATGCTTGCCGATACGGTGGGCAAAAGGGACGAGCTTCTAAAAGGTCTTAAAGAGCTTGACGACGGAGCAGGAGAGCTTAAAAAGGGCATTTTGGAGCTTACGGAGAATAACGGTGACGTGACAAGCGGCATTGATGAAATATTCTCGGGGTATCTTATGATGGCGGAGGATACTCTTTCAGGGGCAGGCGTTCCCGTAAAGCTTTCCGAGGATAATTATGCCGATATTCTTGATGAGTATATCGAGCTTACGGGAGAGGGGCAGCTTATTGAGCTGAAAGCCGCTCTTGACGGAATAAACGAGTACAGAAACGGTATAAATGAATATGTGAATGGTGCTTCCGAATGTGCAGAGGGAACAAGTGAGCTTGCAGACGGAGTTTCAAAGCTGCATAATGACGCAGTTGAGGTCATTGAGGAATACATCAAGCTGGATGTTGATAATCTGACTTCATTTGTAAAGCGTGAGGACAACCCCAGAATACTCACCGCTGCAAACGATATGGTACTGTATAAGCAGACTGCGCTTATTGCAGGCGTGTTTATTATGATATTGTTTACATATGTGATATCGGTATTCGTTATTCATCAGGTGCGAAAGGAAAGCAGCATCATCGGTGCGTTGTATGCTATGGGCGCAAAGAAAAAGCAGCTTATCGCTCATTATATTACGCTGCCGACACTGGTCACTCTTACGGGCAGCGTTATCGGCTGTGTGCTGGGATTTTCTGCACCTTTGATTGAATCCCAGACGGTGGACTCATACAGATATTATTCCTTCCCCGAATGTGAAACGGTTTATTCGGCGTGGCTTATGATATATGCGGTCATTATGCCGCCGCTTGTATGTGCTGTTGTAAATGCTCTGGTCATCAACAAGAGCCTGTCACGCACGGCACTGTCGCTTATCAAAAATGAGCAGAATATGGAAACGGGACGGCAGATGAAGGTGTCCGAACACCTGGGCTTTATGCGCCGTTTCCAGCTCCGTCAGATAATGAGGGAATCAAGAACAGGCGGCGCAGTCATATTCGGAATGATCATAGCCCTTGTCATATTTATGATGGGTATGGACTGCTATGTAATGACCGAGCATATAAAGCAGGACAATAAGAGCAGCGTAAGCTATGAGTATCTTTATACTCTTAAATATCCGCCGAAAAATGCACCTGCCGGGGCAGAAGCCTGTTTAACCGAGACCCTTTCCGTCAGCCGATACGGTTATTCTTCGGATATAACTGTATTCGGCATTGACGGTGACAACAAATACTTTGACGCAAAGCCCGAAAAGGGCAAGGGTAAGCTGGTCATAGGCAAATCGGTTGCTGAAAAGTACGGTGTCGGAGTGGGGGATAAGATTATCCTTACCAATAAGGAAGAGGATACCGACTATGTATTTACTGTAACAGGCATATCGGATTATTCGGTAGGACTTCCCGCTTTTATGGATATTGCAAGCATGAGAGAGCTTTTTGACGAGGAAGAGGATTATTATAACACTCTTATCTCGGATAACAAGCTTGACATAGAACAGGGAAGGATTTATTCTGTTACCGAAAGAAAGGATATCGAAAGGGCTTCGGAGGTTCTGGCAAATATCCTGTCCCAGACCATTGCAATCCTTATGGGAGCGTCCTTGCTGATATTCATTGCTGTAAT
>CAMAIG010000285.1 GCA_945835085.1 uncultured Ruminococcus sp.
TCTACCGTCATAACGGACGCGGCGAACGGTTCGGATTCCGCTGCCGAAAAGCTGTTTGCTGTAGGGCTTTCCATTGAGGAACTGAACGGCAAAAGCCAAGACGAACAGTTGTCGCTTGTTATTTCCGCATTACAAGGCATGGAGTCGGGCGCAGAGCGTACCGCCGCCGCTAACGACCTCCTCGGAAAATCCGCAACGGATATGGCTGCCGTGCTGAACATCACCGCAGAGGAAACCGAACGTTTAAAGCAAGAAGCCGAGGACTACGGCATGGTGATGAGCAACGAAGCCGTAGCCACGTCTGCCGCTTTTGAGGATAGCCTTACCAAGCTGTCGCACACGGCTGGCGGTCTGAAAAATCGTATGGTCGGCGAACTTCTGCCCGGAATAACGCAAATCACGGACGGACTTGCCGATCTGCTTGCGGGAAACGACCAAGCCGCCGATGAACTGAAAAGCGGCGTTTGCTTGACCTTGACGGCTTGAAATATATCAATGACAATTTTGGCCATAAGGAGGGAGATTTTGCAATTCGTGCAGCTGCAGAGGCATTGAAATATTCTTGCCCTGACAATGCGGTATGCACACGCTTAGGCGGCGATGAAATGCTGGCAGTATTTCTCGAATGTGATTATGATATCCGTGAACGGCTCAACAGCAGGCTCGATGATATAAATTCTACATCGGGTAAGCCGTACAAAGTGCTGGGGAGTATGGGAATTCTCGAATTGCCGTCGGGAGATCATCCTAATATGGAGGATCTTATCCGACGTACAGATAAGCTGATGTATGAGGAAAAGCGCAGGCGTAAATCCCACGAATAAACAATAAAACCAGAACAGAGTGAAAATACTGTATCTTTTATAAACGAACATAGCCACCATTGTTTTGGCGGCTATGTTCGTATCGGAGAATAAAAAGTTATGAAATAAGGATTTTGGTATTATAGTATTATCTCTGGATCTCTTCGGGAATCGACATCATCTGTTCAAGCATAAGCGGATCCTTGTATGTGCGGGTGTTGCGGTCATAAAAAGTATCATGTGTATCCCAGAGGATAGGGAGCATATTGCGTTCATATGTTTCGCGGCATACATCGATCATATACGCACGCTTTACGTCCTCGGTCTTGTTCTTTCCGAAACATCCATACTCGCCTACGATAACGGGTATTCCCTTAGAAACAAAGGTTTCAGTAAGCATATCCATCATTTTATTAAGCTCAGCGAGGTCATCATCAGAACCCCACTCAGTCTTTGCCTTGCCCCAGTCTGCGTCTTTCTCGAGGATGGTAAGCGTGGAAGGTGTATAATAGTGAACCGAAACAGCTATGCGATCTGCAGGGTCATTCGGAACGACAAACATCTCATCACAGGTGCGTACCACATCGGTGTAATAGCCTGCTATAAGAAGGTGGCGCTTTGCATTGTTGCCGCCGGAAGCTCTTACCGTATCAACGAAGGTCTGATTAAGAGTATTGACATAACCGTAAGCTATATCTTTGCCTTCTGTGCTGCTTCCGTACTGATTCCATACACTGTCGTAACCCGCTTCTTCGTTTAGACCCTCGAACATAAGACGGTCGTCGTAATCCTTGAAGGATTCAGCGATCTGTTCCCATATGCGGGTGAATTTCAGCAGCACTTCATCTTCGTTTGTCGGCATATCACCCAGCCATTTCTCATGGTGGGTATTTAGGATCACATACATATCGTTTTCCAGGATCCAGTCAACTATCTGATGGATACGGGCTACATAATCAGCATTAAGGGTATAATCATCAGACATCATGTTAGACCAGTTTGCAGGCACTCTTACAACGCCGAAGCCGGCATCTTTATAGCCCTTTATCATTTCCTCAGTTATAACAGGGCTTCCCCAGCAGGTCTCATAGTCGCTTACGCTTCCGTTGTGTATCCAGGTTCCTGTCGCCTCCATGGTATTGCCGAGGTTGATACCTAGACCCATATCCTCAATAAGTTCCTGAGTGGTCATATCCCTCATGGCTTCGTCTGTCGGGTTTGCTGCACAGCCGCTTATAAGCATAACTAACGCGGTTAAAAGTAAAAGTATCTTTTTCATGTTGCCATTCTCCTGGATGTTGTTTAGTGCGTTGATCGTTTCTGCTAAACTTTATTTAATTTTATCATTGCAACAAAATATCTGCAATGGCTCATAATGCTGTTTTAGCTATCCATTTATGCTAATTAACAAAAATACACAAGCTGTGAAGCTTGTGTATCTGTGTGTTGATCTGTTATGGCATACGCCTATATTCGGAAGGCGTTTTGCAGTATATTTCTTTGAATTTTCGCATAAAGCTGTATTCGCTTATATAACCGCATTTGTGTGCGATATCCTTGACGCTAAGATTTGTGGTGACAAGAAGTCTTGCAGCAAGCTCAAAACGACTTTTTTTGATATCGCTCATTACACTTACCCCGAAGATCTTCTTGTACAGATGCTGAAAGCCGGAATAGCTCATTCCCATCTGCCTTGCTATATCTGACACATCGGTCATTTCCTCGGGATTTGAATAGATCTTATTACGGAGATGCGAAAAGTGATAATGCTTATCAGCTAGAAGCACTGAATGGTGAGTGGAATTCATATTAAGTATCCTGCTTAGCTTGAGAAGAAATATTTCCACATAGTGTCTTTCAATAATATCGCGGTTTTCGTCCTGCGAGTGATGCTCATAAGCGATCTGCCGTAATATTTGTGACAATTCCTCCACATTTATAAGAGGTGCTATTTCATTAAGCGGAATACCCAGTTCTGCAAACCGTTCTATATCGTTTTCTTCGTAATCAAAATACACCCAGTCATCCATATAGTTGCCCTTAATTCCGCCGTAGCGGCAAGGTGTTTGTGGCGTGAACATAGCAAATGAGTTCTTCTCGGCGATTATTTCCTGTCCATTTATTACAAATCGTGCAGGAGATTTTATTATAAGCATAAGTCCACAGCCTGTTCCTTCGGGACTGTCAATACAAAAATCAGGTTCGTGTTTATAATTGCAGCCTATTGCACCTATTTTCACAAAAGCACCTCATTTCAATGAACGGAGTACTGCTTATCGCAGATTGCTTTAATTTATTATAGCACATACTGGTACAAAAAACAACACTACATTAAAACGTGTCCAAAAACCTAACTAGACTTCTTTGGACACCTGTTTATTGAGCGGATACTTTAGGCAATACCGCATAATTATTGTCGTTCGATT
>CAMAIG010000286.1 GCA_945835085.1 uncultured Ruminococcus sp.
CAATATCGGTATATTTTTATTATACCACATTGTCTAACAAAAGGGGAGCATTTCATAATGGCGGTTAATTATAAAAATTAGTCCAATTCAGCAGGCTTATTTAGGTGTTTTTTCGTCAAAATAATACCATCCTTTTTTTCAGAAAAAATGAAAGATGTGAAGTGCTGTTAGTAGCTTATACTTTCCCCTCGGAAGTAATTTCCTTCTTTTCGGGAAGCTCAAGAATGATCATTGAAGCAAGTATCAGCCCTATGCCCGCAAGCTTCATAATATCATGGCTTTCGTGCCAGAAGGTCATGCCAATTACCGTACCAACAAGCGGTTCAGCCGCCACAAGTATAGCCGCCTTGCCCGACTCCATTCTGTTAAGCCCCCATGTATAAAGAAAATACGGAAGCACAGTGCAGATTATTCCAATACCAAGCCCCCACAATATAAGCACAGGCGTTTGTGCAAATATATTTACGACTTCCACCGGTCGGCTTATGGGAGCGGAGCCTGCCAGCCCGAATATAAATGCGTAGACAGTTACCGTCAGTGGACTGTATTTTTCAAGTGCATATCTACCGAAGATGGTGTAAAGCCCGTAAAAAAATCCCGAAGCGATACCCACAAGAAATACCCCGGGAGTAATATTTAGCTGTCCTTTTAACCCCGCAACGAAGATACAGCCTGCCACAGTCATCACAAGGGCGGCAGCCTTTCTTAAAGTGATCTTTTCTCGAAACAGCACAGCGGAAAGCAGCATTATAAAAATAGGCGAGGTATAAAGCAGCACCACCGCAACCGATGTCTGGGAATGTACCATGGTATAAAAATAGCAGAAATTAAAAAGCACAATGCTCACAACGCCCATTCCGATAAACATCCACACATCACGGAGCTTTATTTTCAGGCTCTTTCTGTTAATAACTGCCACTGCTATTGTAAAAGTGGGTGCAGCCACAGCCATTCGCACAAATGCTATCTGCAGAGCGTCCAGCCCCGCTTCGGACAATACACGAACAAAAAAGCTTATCATTCCCCATAATACCCCTGCTGTTATAACAGCAAAGGCAGCCTTGTAACCCTTCATAAATACCGCCTTTATCAGTATGATCCTTTTCTCAGAAGCCTTCTGATATAGGCAAAGGTGTGATCCTCACCCTTTTGCGAGAGCATGACAAGGAGCTTTTCAAGAAGCGCACTTGTTTCGGGGTGTATCATTCTTCGAGCCTTGCCTTTGTAAAAATATTCCAGAGGACTTGCGTCGGTGTAATTCTCGCCCATGTATATCTTGCTGGCAGCAACACGGTCGCAGAACATTTCGCAGACATATCTGAGGGGCATTTTAACGGGGCTCATTTTCTTTGTCACGGGGTTGTAATCCGTCCAGTATTCAAAGTGATGCTTGTTTCTGCCCTTGTGATGCATCCAGGCAGAGCTGAAGCCCTTATCCTCCCGCTCAGCCTCGTTGGGGCTGCGTGTTCCCTGATACATTTTGCAGCTTATTATGAATTCTTCGGGACTGAACTTTGACAGGTCATGGGTCAGCCCCTGAAAATAAAGTCCCGCTCTGAAACAGTTTATCCTTACCTGCCGCCTGTGACGGGTAACGGTCATAAAATGCTTATAAACATTCCTGGGATCGATCATATTGGCAGTCCTCCATCAATCAAAGCGTCAGCTGGTCGGGGTCTGTGATATCCTTAGCAATGCAGCCCGCTGCGGGAATGGTTTTCATAACGTATTTTTTCAGCTCATCAAGCCTTTCGGGAGCAACGATATAAGCATTGTCGATAAGCGCTCCCGATTTGAGCGTCATGCACTGAACGCCGATGGTGTCACGGGTGGTCTTGGGGAGAACGAGAGCTGTATTGAAAATAACCGCCCTGCCCTTTGTGGAGGTGAGCATGATATCGGCATTATCGGGAAGGAAGAACATCTTCACAAGCCTTGATTTATCGGAAAATGCCTTTGTGAGCTTCTTTCGGTTGGTCTTTGTTTCAAAGGCGGAAAGGGGTACCTTTGCAGCCTTTCCGTTTTCAAACACCATGAAAATATGACCGCTGTAATCCGTTGTGGGCATCATGCAGATAACATTCTCGTCGGCTTCAAAATCAAGCTTAACGGGAATGAATTCGCCCAAAGCAGAAGCCTTTGCATCATCAAATTCGGAGGCTCTTGTCTTATAGACCTGGCACTTATCCGTAAAGAACAGCAACTCTGTGCGGTTTGTCGCTTCAAAGGAAGCTTCCATCACATCGCCGTCCTTTAGCTTCTGTTCGCCGGACATCCTCAGTGACTGAGGAGTTATCTTCTTGAAATATCCGCTTCGTGAAATGAACAGATTTACGGGATAATCGGGTATCTCCTCAACAGCGTCAGGCTCTTCCTCGTCATCGGGATAGCAGAACATGGTCTTTCTGGGCTGACCGTATTTCTTCATGACCTCCTTCAGCTCGGAAATGATGATATCAAGTACCTTTTGATTGCTTCCGAGAATGCTTTCCATCTCGGCAATTTCCTTTTCAAGCTGTTCTATCTCGGAAATCCTTCCGATGATATACTCCTTATTGAGATGACGGAGCTTTATCTCGGCAACGTATTCAGCCTGTATCTCGTCAATGCCGAAGCCTATCATAAGGTTAGGCACAACGTCCGACTCCTCCTCGGTTTCACGGACGATCTTTATCGCCTTGTCAATATCGAGAAGTATCTTTTTCAGACCCATGAGCAGATGGAGCTTGTCCTTTTTCTTGTTAAGCTCAAAGTATACCCGCCTTTTAACGCAGTCCTTGCGGAATGCTACCCATTCGGTGAGTATCTCATAAACGCCCATTACCTTAGGATAGCCGCCGATAAGAATGTTAAAGTTGCAGGAATAGCTGTCCTGCAGGGGAGTGAGCCTGAAAAGCCGCTGCATTAGCTTGTCGGGGTCGGTGTTTTTCTTTATGTCAATGGCAATTTTCAGACCGTTGATGTCGGACTCATCACGGATATAGGTTATCTCCCTGACCTTGCCCGATTTAGCAAGCTCAACTATCTTGTCCTTGATGGCTTCGATAGTTGTGGTGGGAGGGATCTCTGTTATCTCAATGCAGTGGGAATCCGCATCATAGGAATACTTGGAGCGTACCTTTACGGAGCCTCGTCCCGTTCTAAGTATCTTTTCCATCTCAGGCTCGTCGTAGACGATATATCCGCCTCCGGGAAAATCGGGACCTTTAAGGGTGGACATA
>CAMAIG010000287.1 GCA_945835085.1 uncultured Ruminococcus sp.
TCCCCACCGCAACAGTCCACGCCTTTATCTCATTATCTTTCATTTCAGCCATTGTCAGCCCTCCCGTTCCGTTTTTCAGCCGTTTTCTTCCCATGCGTGTATAATACCGTCTAAGTTGTGCAGGCTGTCCCCACAGACTATATTGCGCTGTAGTATATCCGCCGCAATAAGCCCCGTGGAGGCAGGAGCCTTAGGAAAAAAACCGATAAAAATATCAAACATACGCTTTTTGCTTTCTTCAACGTTGTCTTGCATAATATCAATGCCATATATGCTTTTCAGCGCTGTCAGTCCCTGCTCAACTGTTTCGCAGTGTTCAAGCTTCCGTGTGAGGATCTCCACAAGGAATTGACCGTTCCCGCAGGCGGGTTCAAGGAATGTCTTACCGATGTCGTCAAATGCTTCGGGGCTTTCCTCGCCAAGCATATCGCACATTTTCTTGACTAACCATGTCGGCGTGAATACTTCACCGTATTTTTTTACACGGAATTCTGATTTTTGGAGTATTTCAGCCATTATTACATACTCCTATCCATTTTTGCGCCGCAGTTGGGGCAGAAATTGAAATCTAATTTTATTTCACAGCAGCAGCCCCACCCACAGCAATCACAGACATATCTGTCATCGTGTACAAATCCGTTTTCTGTTGGTCTTTCGTAGCCTTTGGATTTTTTCCAATGCCCGTGACGAACAGGCTCAACGGCGGCGGCGGGAATGTCTAAAATAGTCCACAACCATTCACAATCGCATTCTTCTTTTTTTAATCGTTCAACCAGTGCTTCCCGCTCTATGTATTCTTTTTCAGCCATAGTCAGTCCTCCCTTTCCATGTTTATCGGAGTTCCGACAGTCCCGGCGCTTTCACTGCTGTCGGTGGCCTTGAAATATTCTCCCGGAAACGGAAACATATATCTGAACATTGCATAATTTGCAACATCAAGTAAATATTCGGTGTTTCCGGTTTTCTTGAATTTTTCAAGACAAAGCTCCAGCGTCTTTATTGCATCGACCCTGCCTTCTCCGAAGTTCTTTTTTGCAGGTCCGTATTTGAAAAAGCTTGTTTCAACCCTGTTTTTGCGGAGTTCATCGAACTTTGCGCTGTATTCCGATTGTAATATAAATATATTATTCATTGTTATCACCTACTTCCAAAAGCTCGGGATTATCGTGAATGCTGCCGATAACTTCAATATCATCACATACAGATAAAAGCATTTTACAGTGTCTTCTTCTATCACCACGGTGTATTTACCGTCACACAAGGTCTTATGATAATACACTGTATCTCCAATCTCACATGGAAACAACTTCACGCCGTTTCCAAGCAGATAATCGGCAAGAAAAACGCAAGCTTTTTTATCCTTGTTCTGGCCTTTAATTCTGCTTAAAGCTTCAAAAAAGCCGTTTTCAAGCAATTTTATCAGCCTTTCACGTTCATTCATTTCAAAATCCTCCTTCCGCTCCCTCTATTCATTTTCCCAAATCACGCCGAACATTTCAGCAATTTTTTCGGTATGCGGCACTGCATAAAGTTCTGAAAAACCCATTGCATTATTGCTTTCGTTGTATATCCAGAAAATATTTTTCGCCTTTCTTGTCAGCGAATCTCCATGAATCACAATAGCATTAATGCCCCGTATCATGATATTAAAAATCAAAAAGGGAACTGTTTTTGAACTGAGTTCCGTGCATATGTACAGATAATCGTCGGGACTGTAATTCCAGATGTACCGGCATTCTCTGTTTTTTTCATACCAGTGCGCTATAACGTTACCGCCCGTTCCGGCAGCAGGCTCTTCGATGATGGTGTAGTCCGTATCCTCTCTTTCGCCGCTGTCTATAAGTTTGCTTAAAAGCTTGCATACCGATAATGGTGTGAAATCCTGCTTGTTGTTTTTTCGGTCGGCATGCTCTTCCTGAAAATATTCGAAAAACCAATCATAACTTAAATCAAAGTCAAAATACTCCATAAATTCAAAAAAACATTTTTTGCTTTTTTCCGGGTCAATCAATATTTCCATTACTCTTTGCGGTGCCTGATAGCTGTCGGATATTTCCAATATTCCGTTTATATCAGATAACGTACTTTTTGTGGCTCGCTTTGACATTTTCATCACTGCTCCTTGCGTATATTGTGGTCGTTTCAATGTTTTCATGCCCTAACATTTTTGATACCTGCTCTATAGGCATTCCTCGGTTCAGCGCAAGTGTTGCGGCGCTTCTTCTGAATCTGTGAGGGTGTACATTTTCAACACCACACTTTTCACCGATTTTACGCACAATCACTTCAATGCTTGCCTTTTCCAATTGATTAAACGGTTTGTGCACTGAAATAAACAGTGCTTTATTGCTGTCGGTGCGAATTTCAAGATATTGTTGAATGCTGAGCTTTGCCCTTGCGTTAAGATATACAACACGTTCTTTTTCGCCCTTACCGAACACGATAATTTCATCTCCGGAAATATCGGAAATTTTCATATTAGCAAGCTCCGACACTCTTACACCGGTTGAAAACAACGTGTCAATTATTGCAAGATCACGGGCAGATCTGAGCTTTTCGCAAAAAGAATTTTTTGCAACTTGCCCCGCTGTCTGTCTGAGCATTTCAAGTTCGGTTTCCGAAAATGCCTTTTTTATACGCTTTTCCTGTTTAATGCATTTGATGTTTATAGTCGGCTGCTGTTTTATGTAGCCTTCTCCGAAGCACCACTTAAAAAAAGATTTTAATACTCTCAGCTGATTATCCTGCGTAGTCTTGCTGAGTTTTGATTCGATTGCCAGTCGTGCAATATATATCCTTATGTCATCGGCAGAAATATCTTCAAATCGTGTATTTACCGATTTAAAAAACTGTCTTAATATTAATCCGTAATACTGTATTGTGTTGTCGGTACAGCCTTCCATTTTTTTTGATACAAAAAACATTTGTAATGCACGTGTCTTAATGTCTGAATCTTGCGTCACAATAGCAGTTGTTTTTTCGGTAATGTCAAAATTTTCAAGTAAAATCATCAAATTGTCTGTTACTAAACGTATCTGATCCGATGTGAAATTTTCCAATAGTCTTTTTGCAAGTCTGTCGGCTAATTCCTTATGTGTCTGCATTTCCACTATCAATCCTTTCTTCAATCAGCATTTCAATACGTCCTCACGCTCAGCCTCGGCATGCTCCTTGCGGCTTCGATCTTCATCAGCCGCTCACTAAGCGTAAAAGCCA
>CAMAIG010000288.1 GCA_945835085.1 uncultured Ruminococcus sp.
AGAAGTCCGTCGCTAACTTCAAGATCCGTGAGGGTATGCCTATCGGCGTTAAGGTTACTCTCAGAGGCGAGAAGATGTACGAATTCCTCGACAGACTCTTCAATGTTGCGTTCCCCCGTGTTCGTGACTTCAGAGGAATCAACGGCAACTCCTTCGACGGAAGAGGAAACTACTCCACCGGTATCAAGGAACAGCTGATTTTCCCTGAAATCGAGTATGATAAGATCGACAAGGTCCGCGGTATGGATATCAACATCATCACTACCGCTAACACCGACGAAGAAGCTAAAGAGCTGCTCGAGCTTATGGGCGCTCCTTTCGCAAAGTAATTGGGAGGGATGATTAAAAATGGCTAAAACTTCAATGAAGATCAAGCAGCAGAGAACTCCTAAGTACTCTACCAGAGCTTACAACAGATGCAAGATCTGCGGCAGACCTCACGCTTATCTCAGAAAGTTCGGCATTTGCAGAATTTGCTTCAGAGAGCTTGCTCACAAGGGACAGATCCCCGGCGTTAAGAAGGCAAGCTGGTAACAGCTCCGGTCAGTCCGGAGGATTCATTTCAATCTGCAAGATTATATAAGGAGGTTTCAAGGTATGCAAATTACCGATTCTATTGCTGATATCCTTACAAGAATCCGTAACGCCAACACCGCTAAGCACCCCACTGTTGACGTTCCTGCTTCCAACATGAAGAAGTCTATCGCTCAGATTCTTGTTGACGAAGGTTATATCAAGAGCTATCAGCTCATCGACGACGGCAAGCAGGGTATTATCAGAATTACCCTCAAGTACGGCGAAAATAAATCTCAGGTCATCACCGGCCTGCGCAGAGTTTCTAAGCCCGGTCTTCGTATCTACTCCAGCTGCGAGGATATGCCCAAGGTTATGAAGGGCCTCGGTATTGCCATCGTGTCTACATCTAAGGGTGTTATGACCGATAAGAAGGCAAGAGAACTCAACGTTGGCGGCGAAGTCCTTGCATTTGTATGGTAAGGAGGAACAAGAACAATGTCAAGAATAGGCAGAAAGCCCATTGCTGTTCCCGCAGGCGTTGACGTGAAGATCGACGGTTCAACCGTTACTGTTAAGGGTCCCAAGGGCACACTTACTAAGTCCTTCAACAAGGACATGATAATCAAGCTTGAAGGCTCAGAGATCATTGTTGAGCGTCCTTCCGAGGACAAGCTCCACAAATCTCTCCACGGCCTCACAAGAACACTCGTTTCCAACATGGTTGAGGGTGTTACTACAGGCTTCTCCAAATCTCTCGATATCGAGGGTATCGGTTACAGAGCTCAGAAGCAGGGCAAGAACCTTGTTATGAACCTCGGTTACTCCCATCAGGTCATCGTTCCCGAGATCGACGGCATCACTATCGACGTTCCTGCTGCTACTAAGATCATCGTTAACGGTATCGACAAGCAGATCGTTGGTCAGTTCGCTGCGGAGATCCGTGAGAAAAGACCTCCCGAGCCTTATAAGGGCAAGGGCATCCGCTACACCGGCGAGCGTATCATCCGCAAGGAAGGTAAAGCAGGTAAGGGCAAGAAGTAATCTACCACTGAGGTTTTTTACGTTTCCATCAATACGTAGGGGAATGGGACAGTACCATTACTACTATTCCCTTGTTTGAAAAGGAGTTGAATTTAATGGTTAAGCAGATAAACAGAAAGGCTGCAAGAGTTAAAAGACAGACTCGTGTTCGTTATAAGATCAGCGGCACTGCTCAGTGCCCCAGACTCAACGTTTTCCGCAGCGCTAAGCACATCTACGCTCAGCTCATCGACGACGTTGCAGGCGTAACACTCGCAAGCGCTTCCTCTCTGGACAAGGGCTTCGAGGGCAACGGCGGCAACAAGGAAGGCGCTTTCAAGGTTGGCGAGATGATCGCTGCAGCAGCTAAGGAAAAGGGCATCACTGATGTTGTTTTCGACAGAGCAGGCTACCTTTACCACGGCAGAGTTGCTCAGCTCGCTGACGGTGCAAGACAGGGCGGTCTCAACTTCTGATTTATTCTAAATCGGATCACTTTTAAAGGAGGTTACACTTTTGGCTAAGATAGATGCTTCAAATCTCGAGCTTACTGAGAAGGTCGTTGCTATCAACAGAGTTTCCAAGACCGTTAAGGGCGGACGTATCTTCAAGTTCGCTGCTCTCGTGGTTGTGGGCGACGGCAACGGCACTGTAGGCTTCGGTATCGGTAAGTCCGGCGAAGTTCCCGACGCTATCCGCAAGGGTATCGAGGACGCTAAAAAGAATTTAATCAAGATCTCTCTCAGAGGTTCTTCCATTCCTCACGAGGTTATCGGTGAGTACGGCGCAGGCAGAGTTCTTATGAAGCCCGCTGCTCCCGGTACCGGTGTTATCGCAGGCGGTCCTGTTCGTGCTGTCATCGAAGTTGCCGGCATCAAGGACATCAGAACTAAGTCACTTCGTTCCAACAACGCTTGCAACGTAGTTAGAGCTACCCTTCAGGGACTCCAGAGCTTACGCAGCGCTAAGGAAGTTGCTGAGGTAAGAGGCAAGTCCGTTAAGGAAATTTTAGGCTAAGGAGGATGACAGTGATGGTTACTATTAAGCTCGTAAAAAGTCTTAACAGCTGCAAAAAAGACCAGATCGCTACAGCTCATTCTCTCGGTCTTAGAAAAATCGGCGATACTACTACTCAGCAGGATAACGCTGCTGTTCAGGGTAAAATCAAGAAGATTTCCCACCTCATCAGCGTAACAAACGCATAATTTGCAAGGAGGTGCGATTAGTATGAAGTTATATGAACTTTCTCCTGCCGCTGGCTCCACTAAGGACGTCAAGAGAATCGGCAGAGGTCACGGCTCCGGCAACGGCAAGACAGCAGGTAAGGGCCACAAGGGACAGAATGCTCGTTCCGGCGGCGGCGTAAGACCCGGCTTTGAAGGCGGCCAGATGCCTATGACAAGAAGAATCCCTAAGAGAGGATTCAACAATATTTTCGCTACTAAGTATTCCACTGTTAACGTTTCTGATCTTGAGAAATTCGTTGACGGCACTGTTGTTGACACAGAGCTTCTCGTTGCGAGCGGCCTTATCAAGAAGGTCAATGACGGCGTTAAGATCCTCGGTAACGGCGAGCTCAGCAAGAATCTTACAGTAAAGGCTGCTGCTTTCTCCGCTTCCGCAAAGGAAAAAATTGAGAAGGCAGGCGGGAAGGCTGAGGTGATGTAATGTGTTTCAG
>CAMAIG010000289.1 GCA_945835085.1 uncultured Ruminococcus sp.
TGTTTTTCCGTTTCGTTTAACTTCAAATATCCGTTATTTTGATACTATGATGGTGGTATGAATTTTGAATATTTTTAAAACCAAATGCAACAGTAAAACCCAAAACAGCGGAATATTGGTACTAATTGTCACACTGTATTGTTGAAGTAAAGCAGTTCGGAATGAAGTTGTGATTTGTGAAATTCTCTATCTGTCACATTTTCAAGAGTAGTGCCTTCGAGCATTTGATTTAAATGTTCGATAAGCTGATTTCCTTCGCCTTACAGACTTTGAAAAGTCCCTTATTTTCACGTTCTGCTATTATTATGTGATAATTTTGTATGCCGCAAGAACAGGTTGGGTGGTAATAAATAACAGTGACCATTATTTTTACAAAAGCGGCAAAATGGTAAAAAATTCTACTATCAAGATTGACGGTGATTATTACTCCTTTGATAGTGATGGAAATATTATCGGTCTGAACAGAGAGGAAGTTGCATTATCTAAAGCTATTGCTACATACATAACACAATTTAAGAATCCTTCATCTGTAAAGATTGTAGGTGAAGTTAAAAAATTTGATAAGGCAGAAGCAAGTTACATTAAAGAAAATTTGGGAACTGGATATGGAACAGTTTCAGGTTATTTACTGAACGTTTCCGCAACCAACGGATTTGGTGGAAGAACAACAACTGAATACTATTTAATAACAGATAAATCCGGATTTAAAAACCCTGCACGTTATTCTGACATTCCAAGTTATGGGTTTATCAGTATAGATGAAGATCCTTTTCCATATGCATTAATTGGTGTTGCTTCCTTTTATGCCGAGGAAATAAATGTAGATGTAAAGAAAGTAAATAACACAATTGCTGAATATGTTGAAAGCATCGGATACTAAGATATAAGCTGTCAGAAGTATTTTCACTAAAGGGGCTGTTGCAGCAAACGCTGCAGCAGCCCCTTTTCAATATAAAGCCAACAAAAGCCCCAAAATAACAATCAAAGTCAAAAAAAGCACGAAAAAAGAGTGCGGAAGCAGACGTGATGATTATTGGAGCAGCTTTTTTCTCGAAAATTATAATTCCCGACACTATAAAATAAACGGCTGCACAAAGCATTACTTTGAACAATATCCGTTATTACGCTGTCAATTGCAGGGAATTTCTGTGAAAGCAAAGTCAGATATTTTTTATCCATATTATCATATACTTACAGCAAAACCGACAGTTTTATTCTCATTATAAACCCTCCTTATTTTTTGTCAAAGTGTTTTCAGCAATTCTTCGATGGTTTCTTTTGCGGCAAGTCCGTCGGAAAATGCCGTTGCGCCGCCTGCTGCCGTGCCAAGCTTTAAAGCATATTCATAATCACCGTTCAAAGAGCCTGCGGTAAAGCCTGCAACCATTGAATCGCCTGCTCCCACCGAATTTTTCACCGTACCCCTGCACACTCCGCAGCGGTGCATTTTGCCGTGCTCATCAATAAGCATTGCACCGTCGCCTGCCATTGAGATAAGTACGTTTACCGCACCCATATCCTGCAATTTCCGCGCATATTTCTCGATATCCTCATCGGTTTTCAGCTCAACGCCAAACATTTCTCCAAGCTCGTGATTATTTGGCTTGACCAGAAAAGGTCTGTATTTAAGTACATTAAGCAGAAGATCCTTTGTGGCATCGACAACTGCTTTTATCTTCTTTTCTGAAAGCTTTGCAAGTATCTGCTCATAAATATCCGAGGGAAGTGATGATGGGATACTTCCTGCCAAGATCAGCGTGTCCCCTTCCGAAAGCTTTTCCAGCTTATCGGAAAGCTCCTTAATAGCCTTATCGTCAATATGAGGACCCTGTCCGTTGATCTCTGTTTCTTCCGATGCCTTTATTTTTACATTGATACGGGAATTGCCGTTTTCAAGATGGACAAAGTCCGTATCTATCCCCATATCCTTAAGACCCTTTTCTATTGCCTCACCCGTAAAGCCTGCCGTAAAGCCCAGTGCTATTGAAGAAATGCCAAGCTCTCTCAGTACGATAGAAACATTGATTCCCTTACCGCCGAAATACATTTCCTCTCGCTCAGAACGGTTTGTAGCTCCGGACTTCATCTCACCGATGTGAACAACATAGTCGATAGCAGGATTGAACGTTACCGTATAGACCATGTTACATGACCTCCTTTATATCCGTCTTTGTATGACAATATTTTATCACATTAACTGTTAAGGAGTCAAGTGTTATGAAAGAAGTTATGGGATTTTTAAAGGGTGCAGGAACTTTTTACATTACAACCGTTGACGGAGATCAGCCGAGAGTAAGACCGTTCGGTGCAGTCTGCGAATTCGAGGGTAAGCTTTATATTACCACTAACAACAAAAAAGAAGTTTTCAAGCAGATGCTTAAAAATCCAAAAGTCGAAATTACCGCAATGTACAAGGGAAAATGGATAAGACTGTGCGCAGAGGCATATCCCGATGACAGACGTGAGGCAAGAGAAGCTATGATGAACGACAATATGGCGGCTCTAAGCGGAATGTATTCGGTCGATGACGGCATATTTGAAGTGCTGTACCTGAAAAACGCAAAAGCAACTATTTATTCATTTACCGAGGAACCTGAAGTGTACGATCTTTAAGTCGTTATACCTATGCAAATGACCGTCCGGAAAACCGGGCGGTTTTGTCTCGCTTTTGGGCAGAATGAAAGCTTCAGCCATTTTTCAAAAATGCCTGAAGCTTTATAATTTTTATTCGGAAACAAGCACAGCCGATATTGCCTTTAAAACAGCACTTATTTCCTTTTCATCATCTGTATTGATGTGAAGGTCAAGTGGCTTGCTGAGGTCAAGGCTGAAAATGCCCATTATGGACTTTGCATCAACAACATACCTGTCCGCAACAATGTCAAAATCACATTCAAAGGCTGTGACCGCACTTACAAAATTCTTTACATCATTGATGGTTTCAAGCTTGATAGTCACATTCTTCATAATATCATCTCCCGATAAGTTCAAGTATTTCTTCCTTTTCGGGCATTACCTTCAATGCCCCTCTGCGTGTTGTGATAATTGCTGCCGATGCGTTTGCAAAGGTCAGAAGTTCACTCAGGTCCTTCTCCGTAAGGGAGTTTATATCGTGTTCAAGAATAAAATTTAACGCACTTCCGCAGAATGTATCTCCTGCCCCTGTGGTTTCAATTGTATCGACCTCAAAAACTCCGCACTCCGCTTTGA
>CAMAIG010000290.1 GCA_945835085.1 uncultured Ruminococcus sp.
TTCAAGCTTTTCCATAACCTTTTCAACTCTCATTTTAGCCCTTCTCTTTAAAGTATTTTTCAGCAGCTGTTTTAGCTTCCTCTCTGGATAAAAAAACCGTTTTACCGATATCATCATAATCATACCAATTGCTGTCTATCCATATCCTTTGCGTTGAGACCTCCAAAACCTCATGTTCATCAATTAAAAGTCTCAATTCCGATAAATATGTATAGACCTTATCACCCACCTTAACAGGCGGTACAATAACGCCGTTTGCAAGCAGATGATCGGCAAGAAAATCACAGCATTTTTTATCTTTATCCTCGCCATTAATTTTGCTTAATGCTTCATACATACCATTTTCAAGTATCTTTATCAGCTTTTCCCGCTCCCTGTTTTGTTCTTTAGACATTGTCATCTGTCCCTCCTTGATTTTAGTCTCTATCCCGCAAAAAGGGCAATAATTAAAATGCGTAAGCGCATCAATGACGGGTGATTTATATGCAACTATCCCGTCAAGATACAGCCCGCAATTATCACAGTGAAATGTGTAGCCCTCCCGCTGCTTATTCGGCTCGGAAACGCTGTCAAGCTTTATCATCTGGTGATACCTCCTTTATTTTCAGTTCTTCTGCAAGCCCCTCCATTATATACAGCACGCAAGGCAGCGCAACACCATTACCCCACATTTTGTATTCGGGCGCATCTTTATGCGGGATATCGGCGCACCACCAATCGGGAAAGCCTTGCAGTCTACAGCATTCCAGCGGCGTCAATCTGCGTACTATCCATTTTTCAATGTCCGCAACCGCAGACGGACCTTTTGAAACCAAAGTTTGCACTTTATCCTTTTCGACCGAAAAGTCATATTTAGCGTTTTCGCTCTGGTTGAATGCCGCACGGTCAAGGCTGTAAATTTCGGGTGCAACAACAGCGTGTCTGTCCATCGTATTGAGCGTGTATGATATATCGTCTTGATATCCTGCACCGTTCCCGCCGTTTTGGGGCTTACGGTCTATTGTATTGCCAGCAATGCATAAGCAATGCGGCATTTGCTCTGCACACAATGTCGGTGATTGTTCTTGACGATATCCAATATTTCCCGCTTTAGCACCTTGTCTGCCTTTAAAGCCATATGCTTTGTTTTCAGCTATCAATGCGGTATAATCTGTAATACGGTTATTATGATCGCCTGTGATTGTCGGGCATACTTCTCCATCCCCGTTACCTCTTGCATCATAGCATAGCACCGCTTGTTGATCGTGCATACAGCTTAAAGTCTGCATTACATCGGAAATAACACTGTTGCAGGCTTGCCCGTTGCCGCATGAGTAAGCAAGGCAATTAACTTGTTGCTTTGCCGATAGTGTAGGTGATTTATTATCGCAGTAGCTAAGACCTGCTGCTGTTACAGAGTTTTGTCCTTTAAATCCTCCCGTGTACATTGGTACTCCAACACTGCTTTGAGCAGCGGCGGCAGCTCCTTCCCACGCTTTTCTGCTCTCCGCAAAATCCCTCTGCAAGCCGTCTCGCTTAAATAGTATTTCAGCGGCACGTTGTCCTCTAAGATCTGCCACAATAAAGACCCGTCTTCTTCTTTGGGGCACTCCCCAAAATTGGGCGTCCAGGACTCTCCATGCAATGCTGTAGTCATCTCCCATGATACTCCCGTAAGTGTTCCATTTCCCTTTCTGAGGTCGAGGAACATTAACGGTTTCGCCGCCTTTGATTCTGCACAGCATTTCGAGAACTGTGCGGAAGTCTTCTCCTCGGTTGGAGCTGAATGCTCCGGGGACATTTTCCCAAACAGCGAAAGTTGGATATATTCCATTGGTTTTATCCCTCATTTCCTTAATTATTCTGACCGCCTCATAAAAAAGTGAGGAGCGGTCACCCGATAGCCCCGTCTGCTTTCCCGCAACACTGAGATCTTGACAAGGGCTGCCGAATGTCACTATGTCAACGGGTTCAATTTCGTCTCCCTTGACTTTCGTAACATCACCAAGATGTTTCATTTTCGGGAAACGCTTTGTTGTGACCTCAACAGGAAATTTTTCGATTTCCGACGCCCATGCGGGAATTATCCCGCACATATCGGCGGCAAGCGGGAAACCGCCCGATCCATCGAATAAGCTGCCAAGCTTTATTGTTTTTCTATCATTTACCATATTTCATCATTCCATTTACTCTTCAAAGCTTCTGCCGTCTTGTAGTTTTCGTAATGTTCCGGATAATATCTTTTTATCCAATCACCTTTAACTCCCGATGTTTCATGCGGCCACCATGTCCCGTCATGTATTCTGTCAAGATCGTAATATCCGTCCATCTTTTCATAGACAGGGTTAATTGGATATCCCGTTACACAGGCAAGTGCAAGCACCTCATATGCGGACCATTTCGCAATTGGCTGACATATTTTAGTCCTTCCATTATCGTAGATATATCCGTTTTTGGCAAAATTCATCCTTCTTCCCCAGCTCTCCGATATCCTACATCCCCATATTACCCCGTCTATCTCACGCTCCAATTGTGCTTGCCATAATACCGTCTTTTTAAGCCCATCGGGGTATTTAAGCTCCCCATTTAGTACAGCACTAACATCCCAGTCATAAGCTACATGGATAAAATCACTATGGCAAACCTGGCTTACATTTTTCAAATGTTCCTCCCTCCCCGTCAACGGATTGGGAGGATCGGCACAAAGTATCAAGATATCGGGGTCAATGGTTTGCGCAATTATCAGCACCGCCATGCTGTCCTTACCCCCGCCGAAGCTTACAGCGGGCTTTTTGCACATTGCTATAAACTCTTCCGTAATTTTTTGAGCTTCCGCAAATTTTCGGTGGAAGTCTAACGTTGAGGCGATTTTTGCAACATCTGACAGCTCAAAATGCTCACTCTTCATTTCAAAAAGTCTCATGCGTAACCTCACTTTCTGAAATAGCTGAGATATACATCATCTTTTAATTCGGCTGCATCTCCCACAGCAGCGCACGGCTCAATGCCATCTCGCATCCAATATGGCGGGGAACATCTCAGCATAGATTTTACATCGTTCTTCAAAAAGTTTTGCGGGATATTTCGCAAAGCCCTACCGTTTTGTACAATGCAATCTCTCCAATCAATGTCCGCTCTTTCGATAATTTCAAAGTCGCTGACATGGCCGTACCCCTGTTTTCTCATGCCCCCGATATTTTTAATCCGTCTTGCATATCTGTCTACCT
>CAMAIG010000291.1 GCA_945835085.1 uncultured Ruminococcus sp.
CCTCAACGAAAATACGGTAAAATGGCATTTAGCCTGCTCACGAAAGGAGTTAAAACTGGGTATGGAAAAGACAAGAACAACAGGAACTCTCGGCGCAGAGCCGATATGTTTCAACTCTATGGGACATGGAGGTTCGCCGGGAAGCAAGGGCGATACCGCAGATTTTCTTGCAAAGGTTATCACGCAGAATATCGCTTATGCTGCGTATCATCAGCCGAGGAGTATAAACGAGATTGCCGAGGAGCTTGGTATCAACCCGATATTCGTTGAGGACGAGGTTGTTGTACTCGAAGAATATGGTTTTATGGATAAGCTTCAGAACGGCAAGTATCGCACCAATATACACATCGCCATTCCAAACGAAACAACACACAATATTTACAAGGAACTCTACCCGAAATATGCAAAGCTTTTTGCGGAAAAATTCTTCGCACCAATTCTTGATACAATAACCGAAATACCCGAATGGCTTCACGTTCCCGATAATGATATAAATCTAATGAAATGGTGCCTTGTGTGCTTTATGATTCATAAACTCAATATTTCCGATGAAACCGATCTTTCTAAGTTTTGCATCAAGCGCCCGGACGGCGGCGATTATATTGCATTTGCAACTCTTGATGTTAAGCCCGATTGGGACACAAGCGACTCCGAGCCAAATATTTACTGGTCATGCGGCGGTATGAGGCGAGAAAACTTAACAGACGAAATATGGTGGAAAAGCTGGCAATATGACTGTTATTGGACCGGAAGAACAGGCGGCTGGAGGGATAATCTTAGCGAGGATTATGATAAGATATATTTCCGAATGAAAAATCAGCTTCCGGAAACCACAGCAAATGCCGAAAGCTACGCCCGCCTGCTCGAAAAGGGCTATCTTATTAAAAATGACAACGGGTACAAGTGCAATCTTATCCTTTGTGACAGCGAAAGAAAGTGGCTTGAATATATCCCCGGAGCCACAGAGAAAATAAAGGAGTTATCCTGCCAATATGCCTCAGAGGTTGAGAAAGCAGAGCTTATCGGTCAGCCCGAACATATGCACGAGCTGATAAAAAGCTTGAGCAAAACCGCTGCCGGCTCGCTGCATACGAGAGTGATGAAGGCCCTGCTTGATATGGATGTGCTGAAAATGCCGACCAAGGAACAGGCAAAAGGATTATGTACGATTATGTTTTTGGGTGAATAATATTATACGCACAGCGGCGGTCTTAGACTAGGTAATAACATCCTATCTTTCGGTTCGAAAAAGAATACCTCCTGTTGTTCTGAAAGAATAGGTAGTCACGCAGCCGGCAGGACAGAAGGGTTCCCCCACAGACATTTCCGCGGCGGGCACTGTGAGCCCGTCGGTACTTAGGCGCCGTATTTTGGCGCCTTATGTACCGTTACGGGCGAGGTGTAGCGAAAGCGTGCCCGCTGCGGAAACGTCTGTGGGGGAACCCTTCTGTACTGTCAGCTGCATTATCTGGCAATTTCAAATTCCTGTACACCCATATAGCCCGGTGCAATTTCATATTTCGGGAAGCAGACAACCGGATTGCCTGCTGCATTGATATAGAATGAGGTCTCTTCGCTTATCGTTGTGAACTTGCTTGCAAATTCATCCTCCGTATCATTGCCGTAACCCCAGTATGTGAGCTGTCCTTCCGTATCCTGTGCCAGACGCTCCTCAATCTGTCCGATAATGCTCTCATTACAGATATTCATCCAGTCCTCACCGAGCAGATCCTGCAGCGTGAGATACTTGCCGCTTTCCACATCCAGATTATAATAGTACTGCTCGCCGTAAAATGCGAAACATGATTCACTTGTTGTCAGAATCAGAGACAGCGTACTTCCTTCCTGATAGGTGATCTCATAATCCACGGTCACGTCACAGGTTCTTCCGCCCCACTCTTCCTCTGTTCCGCCGGTTGCAAAAAATGCTTCTTTATATTCCTCAAAGCGTGCTTTTGCATCCGCTTCATAGTTCTCCACGATTGTCTGGATCTGTGCGTTTACTTCCTCCGTAAAGTCTGTTGCCGCGGTATCCTCTTCATCTGTCTCATAGGTAACAATTTCCGGCACATTGACGTCCACATTTGTATTATTCTCTGTATAAGAATAAGATCTGATCGTCAATACCTTTGCCAGTCTGCCCAGTACGGGAATACTCTGCATCTGCTTTGCAAATGCCTCGCTTGTATTTAACGGAATACAGAACAGCAGCAACGCTGCTGCCATAGCACCGATAGTGCGTGCCGCAATCCGCATACTTCTCTTAAATGCCGCTTTTTTCATATTCTTCTCCTTCTTTGCAGTCTGCTCCTGAATCGTTCTGCGAACCAGATCATCCAGCTCTTCCGGAACCGGGATCTGTTCATACTGCTTCGCAGCCTCATAAAAACCTAACTCCTGCTCCAGCTTTGTCATGGTATTTAATTCTTCCTCTTCCTGTGCTGTTAATCGTTCTTTCATGCGACGCCCTCCTTCAGATATCCTTTCAAGCGTTTTAACCCTTGATATAACCGATACTTAACCGTACTCAGATTCACTCCCGTTATATCGGATATTTCCGACAGGGTCATCTCTTCAAAGAAATACAGCTTGATCACGGTCTGCATGGTCTCCGGCAGATTCAGGATCGCCGCATACAGCTCTTCCGGCTTCCCGGTCACAATCGTTTCCGGATTGCCATATTGTGAATCCTGTTTCATTTGAATTTCCTGGGATGTCTCGAGTAATGTTTCTTCCTCACACGGCATTTCCCGCCCCGCTTTCCGAAGTACATTCAGGCTTTCGTTCACTACGATCCGGTAAAACCATGTCTTCATGTAATGCCGGTTCCGCAGTGATTGATATCCTTCCAGTGCTTTCATGATCGCATTCTGGACCACATCCAGCGCTGCCTGTTCTTCTTTTACATAGCTATATGCCAGGCGGTAAAACTGACGCTGATTCTGTATGATATATTCTGTTAATTCTTCATATACATCTGACATGATTTCTCATCCCCTTAGTATTTGTAAGCCGCTTACATTCTTTAGACGGCGACCCTCAGGCAAAAGTCAGGATCGGATAACTATTTTTTATTTCGATTAAAAAAGTTTTTTCTGCATATACTGGATTCAAATAGGTAGTTACGAAACTCTGTCCGTAAGGCGGAATCGGTGCTGATCAACCTATCGGTGACCGGCACGCTTTCGCTACACCTCGTCCGTAA
>CAMAIG010000292.1 GCA_945835085.1 uncultured Ruminococcus sp.
AATAAGCAGGTCGATTCGCCATATGCGGAACTGATGACATATCAAAGCGAAATTTATAATGGAGGACACTCACAATATTTCACCAATGTTTCAAATACAAATGATTTAAAGAAAGAGATGTTGTCATTGGAAACTATTTTGTCGCCACAACTCAGGGAAACGCTAAAAAAGCTTATGAAGCATATTTGACTTTAGAGGAAAATGATGATGAAAAGGCGGAACAGATCTTAGAGCAGTGTGATGATATGTTTTATGAACATGAAGAAGAAATCAATGGTATATTAGAGGAGTTCGCAGCAAAAATTGAACTGTAATCATACGATGAATAACTTCCAATTTATCACACTTCTGCAAAACCTACCGGCGCAGATGCAAATTATCCGCACCCCACAAATTTATGGCGCGACCTCGCTGCGGGTCTTACCCGCACGCTGTTGTGACAGAGCCATACTAATAAACAAAAAGGACTGCTTCGGCATTTATCTGCTGAAACAGTCCGTATTTTTTTATTATCAGCCTCTGCGGCGTGATGTGTTTCTTCGCTTGTTGTCGATATTTTTCTTGATGTCGCCCATGCGCTCGTCGGAGCTTGCCTTGAATTTATTGAGCATATCCTCAAAGGCTGCTTCGGGAGTCTGAGGCTCCTTGGGTGCTGACTTTTCGGGAGCACGGCGGTCATTTCGGGGGCCTCTGTTATCGGGACGGGGAGAGGATCTGAAATCCTTCTTGGGAGGCGCCGGAAGTGCTTTTTTTATGGAAAGTGAGATCTTGCCGTCCTCGGATACGCTCAGAACCTTGACCTTGACCTGCTGACCCTCTGTGATATGATCCTTTATCTCGCTGACAAAGGTGTTTGCCACCTCGGAAATATGTACCATACCTGTTGTACCCGGCTCAATTTCAACAAATGCTCCGAATTTTGTTATACCCGTGACCTTGCCCTCATAAATTTTTCCTATTTCTGGCTGCATAAAATAAATTTACCCTTCCTGTTTTTTATGAAAACGCCTGCCGACGGAAGCCCTTTGCCCCCTCTGGCAGCGGATTTCAATCATGATTGCGGCTGAAATTATCAGCTTCTTGTTGTGTCGTAAAATCTTCTTTCGTCGGGATAAGCATAGCCAAGCTTTTCCGTTGCGATGCGCTCCATGTATGTCCGCTCATCGTCCTCGTTCAGAATGCTTTCGTAGCTTGCGTTCTCTGCTTCAAGCAGCTCTGCCTTTTCCTGGAGAATTAAAAGCTCCTGCTGCTTTTCACTAAGCTCGACCTTGTCGCTCACGATAGAAACCAGACAGGAAATTATAAGCACAAGGGCGATCAGTATCCCTGCATAGCTTGCGACAGAGCGATTCTGGCGTGTCTTTTTCTTATACGCTTTTCTGAGTGCCGCCATGGCAGCCTTGCGTTCCTTCTCGCTTCTCTCAGCCATTCCTGTCACCTTCCTTTCGCAAAAACCTACACTGCTTCATCTTATCCTTAACATTATACAATATTGCAGGAACACTTTTCAAGTGTTTTTTCACACTTTTGCCTTTTCTGCCTGATATTTCAGCGTTTAATACAAATTTACTCCTGATTTTTGTGGCAATTTTAGCCCCAAACCTTGCAAAAGGCGAAAAAATTAATGAAAACAGTCTGCCAAGCCATTTATAAACAGTTCCGAAAACTGCTCTTATTATGCCTATCACCACAGTTCCCGCAGTGAGAAGATAAACTATCCCTCCAAGCAGAGCGCCTACCCAGAAATAACCCCGTATCTCTCCTCTGGCAAAGGTCAGGGAAAATATATACATTCCCATGCCGCATATCACAAAAAACAGCATATCGCAGACAGCGGTGGCTCCTTTTCCCCTGAGAGCGGGGAATATTACTCTAAGCGCTCTGAAAACATCAAACACCACGCCGAAAATGCCGCCCATGAGCACCGACATCAGAAAAAGCTCCGTCTGCTCGTTAATTGTAAAAAACGCTTCCGGGGAGATATCATCCAACAGCATCATATTCATACCTATTTAAACATTTTTCCCAGCAGGCTAAGGGGACCCTTGACCTGGCTGTCACCGTAGGTTATGGAGCTTATCTCTCCTTCAATGAGCATTTCTCCGCTTTCAAGGGACAGCCCGTTCACATGGAGATCTCTGCCCCTTACGATAAGCTCCCCCATGACCGTATAAAGGAGGACGCAGCTTTCATCGAATTTGTCCGTGTCCGTAACGCCTGTTATCACAAGTCTGCTGCGTTTGTCAAGGCAAATGCTGTGTTCCTGCTCACGGGTGCTTTTTTCTGCCATATATATCGCCCCTTATTTTTATAAGTACCGATAAAATATATGCATATAAACGCAGGATTATTATAAAAAAAGACGCCGTAAATTACGACGTCCTGTAAAGCTTTTCACACAATTTGCGATCTCCCTCGAAATGCTCTGTTTTGGTATAAAGGGGATCTTTTTATTATTCGCCTTTCATTTCAAGAATACGGTCTAATATCCTGTGAGCTGCTTCTTCCTTTGACATAAGGGGCAGCTCACATTCATTTTCGGCAGTTATCATGGTGATAACGTTTGTTTCCGTGCCAAAGCCCGCACCCTCTGTGCGCAGAGAATTTGCACATATCATATCGCAGTTCTTAGCCGCAAGCTTTTTCCGTGAATTTTCGAGCACATTATCCGTTTCCATGGAAAAGCCGCAGATTATCTGACCCTCCGCCTTGTTTTCTCCAAGATATTTAAGGATATCCTTTGTGCGGCGAAGCTCTATACTCATATCACCATCGGATTTCTTTATCTTGCTTTCGGCAGTCACGGCAGGAGTGTAATCGGCAACTGCCGCAGCCTTGATTATGATATCCTGACGGGAAGCAGCAGCCGAAACCGCCGCAAACATATCCTCTGCCGACTTAACATCTATCCTCTTAACAAACATGGGCGGCTCTGCTTCGGTATGGGCTGCCACCAGCGTTACCTCAGCGCCCCTGAGCATTGCCGCTCTTGCCATGGCAAAGCCCATTTTTCCGCTGGAATGGTTTGTGATGTATCTTACGGGGTCAATGGCTTCCATAGTCGCTCCTGCGGTAACAAGCACCCTTTTGCCCGAAAGATCCTTTTCAAAGGCAGCTTCACGGAGAATGTATTCAAGCAGCACCCTTTCCTCGGGCATTCTTCCGTCGCCGCTGTCGCCGTTTGCAAGCATACCGTGGTC
>CAMAIG010000293.1 GCA_945835085.1 uncultured Ruminococcus sp.
ATGCAAGTAAGACGTGCGCAAAGCCGTAAGGCGGTCTTTGTGCGGTGTTGCCTTAAATACAATGTGGCTTATCGACACAATGGAGCGGATAACTACTTGATTTTCATCAGCAGCCGTGATATACTATATTATCATCAGTGTATATTGCAGATTAATCTTTTGCTTAATATTAAGCGTTGTGAACAAATAATTTGAATCAACATAATCGGAGGAGCTATGAGCGACAAAATCTACAGTCCAACAAATCCTAAGGCGCAGGACGGCGTTAAAAGAGTTATGAAATACCTTTCGGATATTACCTATAATAAAATCATTACGGGTCAACACACCCAGACTATGGCACAAGAGGAACTGCACTATATTGAAGACATTACGGGAAAACAGCCCGCTCTCCTCGGCTTCGAGCTTCTTTCCTACTCACCCAACATCAACTACCTTGACACAGACGATGAGTGTATGAAGGAAATTACAGAAAACTACGGCACACTTAAAAAGGCGTGGGAATGGGCGGAGAAAAAGGGGCTTATCACCTTTACATGGCATTGGTTTTCACCCCTCGGTGGACGCTCAAAATCCTTCTTTACCGAAAATACCGACTTTGACGCAAGCAAGGCTGTAACAGACGGTACTCCCGAAAATGCCGCCCTGCTTACGGATATGGACGTAATGGCAGGGCTTCTTCGCCCCTTTTGCGAGAGAAATATTCCCATACTCTGGCGGCCCTTTCACGAGGGCGACGGGGACTGGTTCTGGTGGGGCGCAAAGGGAAGCGAGCCGCTTAAAAGGCTTTGGCGGATAATGTACGAACGGTTTACTGGTATGCACAAGCTTAACAATCTTATATGGGTGTGGAACTCTCCCGTTCCCGAATGTTACCCCGGCGACGATGTGGTTGATGTTATTTCAAGGGATATGTACCCACCTGCACATAAGCACACAAGTCAGAGCGAGTATTACTATAATCTTACGGCAGTTACCAATGCCCCGAAAATTACGCTTATCGGGGAAACGGGAACGCTGCCCTCGGCAAAAGCCATTGTCGAGGAGAAAATTGGCTGGGCAAGCTATATGACCTGGTCGAAGGAGTTTTGTGTTACCGAGGAATATACCTCAAAAGAGGCTCTTAAGGAAATGTATGATAGCCCCTTTGCGGTGACAAAAGAAAGGCTTCCGATTTTGTATTAGAGTATCCCCATAAACAGATACCGCAGGGCTTCCAATAACATAACATATTCAGACAGTCATATTTTAAGCAATCGGAATTTATCTGTAAGATCTCGCAGAAGTTCAGCCTGGCTATTGAGTATCCGACCCGAAGAAGCGCTTCTTTCCGCAGTATTGGCATTTTTCTGGACAGCGTCGGAAATCTGCATTATACCTTTATTAGCCTTTTCAATCATCTCAGATTGCTCGTGGGATGATGTATTAATCTGATTTATAAGCTGTATTGCTTCAACGGTAATATTGACTGCTTCATTTAAAGAGTCGGCTGTTTCCTTAACAATATTGTTTCCCCTTTCAACCGCCTGCATAGTCTGAGAAATAAGCATTGATGTGCGCTCCACCGATTCAGAGCATTTTACCGCAAGATTTCTTACCTCGTCCGCAACCACTGCAAAGCCTTTTCCCGCCTCTCCTGCTCTCGCCGCCTCTACTGCCGCATTCAGTGAAAGTATGTTAGTCTGAAATGCAATTTCGCTGATTGCATTGGAAATATCCACTATTTCCGATGATTTTGCGGAAATATCGGCCATCGCTTCAGTCATTTCCTTAAAACAGCTATTACTGTCAACTATACATTTACCTGCGGTCTGTGTCTTTATGCTGGCTGCCTCGGCGTTTTCTGCATTGTTGTCAACTATGCCTTTCAGATGTGAAACATAGTTCAGCAGCTCTTCAGTATTTGCAGCTTGGCAAGATACGCTGTCCGACAGAGAAGCAGCCTCCCCTGCTATATCCTCAGCCCCGGCATTCACCTGAGCGGCTGATTGACCTATTTTGCCGATAGCTTCGCTAAGCCCGATTGCCATGCTGTTAAGCGAATCGGCAATTTTCTTGAAATCACCTCTGAACTCAACATCAGAGTTATAAACAAAGTCGCCATCGGACATTTTCTCGCTTGCTACCGCAATCTCCGCCACATAAGTTCTCAAGGATGAAACTGTAGCATTTACACTTTTACCAAGTTCTCCTATTTCGTCTCTGCTATTAATATCTACCGCAACATCAAGATTACCTCCTGCAATCTTTTCCATTGCCTCCTGTATTCTTCTGATAGGAATAACTATATGATTGGCATTACCGCTTATAATAAAAGCGGAAACTATTATACAGATAAATGCACTGATAATTGTAAGAATAATGCACAACCATGTTCCGCCAAGAAATTCAGTGCTGTCAACCTCTATGCCTATCACCCAGCCATCGGTGCCTCTTATGGGTGCATATACAGCATACTTACACACGCCATCTTCATAAAACTCGCCCGACAAGCTTTCCCCCTCAATAAGTCCGATTGCCGCAAGCTCCAACTCTGCACGCCGTGCCATGGCAGGATCAGCTGTTGAAGCCGTTCCCGCATTGAACTGTGAATAGACCTTGTCGTAGTCGTTATGTGCAATAACAGTACCATTTTTGTTTAAAACATACGCCGAGCCTGAATTTCCGATTCTTATCGCAGAGGAAATCTCAGATATCATTCCGCAGTCCACAGAGGTATAGACAACGCCTACCGTAGGGACAGCCACATGCTTTCCTGTCTTAATCAGGGTTGAGGCAATATAAACCGTATATCTGCCGTCTGCGGCAAATTCCGGATCCGATATTACTGTTTCGCCTGCCAGAGCAGGAGCAAACCAGCTTTCTCCGCTCATATCCGCTCCATCAAGATTGATTCCTGACGTATCGGTAATGTTATAATCTATAAATCCATAATACTCAGCCTTTTCAGCTAGCAGCTCAAGCTTTTTTTCAGCGGCAAAAACATCGTTAGAAAGCTGGGTGTTCATTCCTATTTCCTTAACAAGCAGCTTTGACCTGGATAAGGCATTTTCTATCTCGCCCGAAGCAGATTTTACAGTCTCAAGCATTGTCTGGTGCAGAATATTCACCGAGCTGATATAGCTGAATACAGCTCCGATAGCGCCTACACTTACTACCGAAATAATTACAACTGATATAAATCGTATCAGCAT
>CAMAIG010000294.1 GCA_945835085.1 uncultured Ruminococcus sp.
GAAGGCTTTTTCTTTCCAAAAAGCTTGTCTATTATACTCATATTAATAACCCTTTACGATTTAGAAAACAAAATCAAACTCAAAGCCGAAGATGTTAACTGTATCTCCCTCTTCAATGCCCATTTCTTCAAGCTTTGCAATAATTCCCGTATTTCTGAGAACTCTCTGGAAATACTGAAGGGAAGCATAATCGTCCATATCCACCGTGCGCATGATATGTTCAAGCCATGGAGCCTCAACATAGAACACAGCGTCGTCGCCCCTTGTTATCTCAAAGCGCTCGCCCATGCCCGCCTGCTCGTCAAGCTCGGCAGGAGTGGGAGCCTCCACCTCATATTCCCTGATAGGGGGAAGCTTTTCAAGCTCCCTCGCAACAGCCGAAATAAGCTCGGACGTTCCCTGTGTGGTGGCAGCGGATATCTCATAAAGGGGCAGCCCCTTTTCCGCAAGATAGCTTCTGAACTCTGCTATCTGCTCGGGAGAAGCCATATCGCACTTGTTTGCAGCAACTATCTGAGGACGCTCTGCAAGATCCTCGGAGAAATTCCTCAGCTCCCTGTTGATTATCTCGAAATCCTCCCTGGGATCTCTTCCCTCGCAGCCCGAAACGTCCACAACATGAACGATAAGACGGCAGCGGTCAACATGACGAAGGAACTCATGACCAAGTCCCACGCCCTCGGAAGCACCCTCGATAAGTCCGGGAATATCCGCCATAACGAAGGACTTGCCCTCTTCTATCTTAACAACTCCGAGAACGGGAGTAAGTGTCGTAAAATGGTAATTTGCGATCTTTGGCTTAGCCGCCGAAACCACGGAAATAAGCGTGGATTTTCCCACATTGGGAAAGCCCACAAGCCCCACATCCGCAAGGAGCTTCAGCTCAAGAGATACCTCAAATTCCTCGCCCATGAAGCCGGGCTTTGAGAATTTCGGTATCTGCCTTGTGGGCGTTGCAAACCTTGCATTGCCCTTGCCGCCCTTGCCGCCTCTTGCAAGCACCTTAGGCTCGTCGGAGGACATATCCGCCATGACTCTGCCTGTTTTCGCATCTCTTATTACAGTACCCTTGGGCACTTCTATCACAAGGTCGGGAGCGTTTCTTCCCGTGCAGTTGCGGGAGGAGCCGTTCTGACCTCTCTCGGCACAGAACTTGCGCTTGTATCTGAAATCAATGAGCGTTGAAAGGCTGTTGTCTGCCTTGAAAACTATATCTCCGCCCTTGCCGCCGTCACCGCCGTCGGGGCCGCCTGCCGCAACGTATTTCTCACGATGGAACGAAACCGCACCGTCGCCGCCGTCGCCTGCTTTTATCTTTATGACCGCTTTATCAACGAACATTATATCAATCCTTTCTAAGTCCGACCGCACATATATTTTTATTATAACACCAAAGCCATGCATTTGTCAATAAATTTTACGCATTTTTCCGCCGAAAAAAGCCGTTTTAGCTATTGACATTACTGATAGTATGTGCTATACTTGAAATATAATTTAATAGCCTTATCAAGAGCGGCGGAGGTACTGGACCTGTGAAGCCCGGCAACCTGATTGCACATTTGCGGTAATGTGCGGAAAAGGTGCCAATTCCTGCGGATTTATCCGGAAGATGAGGATTTTTTTCAATTAATAAAGAAAAAATCACTTGTAAGGCGCTTTAAAAGCGTCTTTTTTTTGTGTGGCTGTTAAAAATCACGGAAAGGAAGAAAAAATATGGCAAAATATCTTTTTACATCGGAATCCGTTACCGAAGGACATCCCGATAAGATCTGCGACATGATATCCGACGCAGTTCTCGACGCTATCCTTGAGCAGGACCCTGTGGGCAGAGTTGCCTGCGAAACCTGCACCACAACAGGCTTTGTAATGTGCATGGGCGAGATCTCCACAGGCTGCTATGTGGATATCCCGAAGATAGTCAGACAGGTAGTTATTGACATCGGCTACGACCGTGCAAAGTACGGCTTTGACGGTCACACCTGCTCTGTGCTCACATCTATCGACGAGCAGTCCCCCGATATCGCAATGGGCGTTAACGAGGCTCTCGAATACCGTGACGGCGGTGAAAAGGACGAATACGACACAGGTGCAGGCGACCAGGGAATGATGTTCGGCTTTGCCTGCAATGAAACTCCCGAGCTTATGCCTATGCCCATTTCCCTTGCTCATAAGCTTGCAAAGAAGCTTACCGAAGTAAGAAAGACAGGCGTTATCCCCTATCTCCGTCCCGACGGAAAGACCCAGGTAACGGTTGAATACGAGGACAACAAGCCTGTTAGAGTTGACACGGTAGTAGTTTCCTCTCAGCACGCTCCCGAGGTTTCTCTTGAAAAGATCAGGGAAGATATCATCGAAAAGGTCATAAAGCCTGTTATCCCCGCCGAGCTGCTTGTGGACACCAAGTATTTCGTAAATCCTACGGGACGCTTTGTTATCGGCGGTCCCCAGGGCGACAGCGGTCTTACGGGAAGAAAGATAATCGTTGATACATACGGTGGATATGCCCGTCACGGCGGCGGAGCATTCTCCGGAAAGGACCCCACAAAGGTTGACAGAAGCGCTGCTTACGCTGCAAGATACGTTGCAAAGAATATCGTTGCGGCAGGTCTTGCAGACAAGTGCGAGGTTGAGCTTGCATATGCCATCGGTGTTGCAAAGCCCGTTTCCATAATGGTAGACACCTTCGGCACAGGCAAGGTAAGCGACGAAAAGCTTGCCGAGGCAGTTAACAAGGTATTCGATCTTCGTCCCGCTGCCATCATCAGGACACTCGATCTCAGAAAGCCTCAGTACCGCCAGCTTGCGGCTTACGGTCACATGGGACGTGAGGATCTGGGCGTTGCATGGGAAAGAACCGACAGAACTGCCGAGCTTATTGAAGCAGTTAAGTGATCTGATATCAATATTTTTACAATTTTTACAAAAAAGCTTCGTCCATTCACGGGCGAAGCTTTTTTTCATTATCCTATTGACAAGTGAAGGGTTATCGTATATAATCTGATTAAACACGTTTAATAAAATCGGAGGAACGGTATGGATAAAAGAAATATCGAAGCAACAAGAGCGGCTATCCTCGAAGCTGCAAGCAAGCTGATGACAGAATGCAGCGACCCGTCGGAGGTCACATCAAGGGCTATTACAAAAGAAGCGGGCGTTAATCTCGCCATGATAAACTACTGC
>CAMAIG010000295.1 GCA_945835085.1 uncultured Ruminococcus sp.
GACTACGCTTTTCGTCGGTGCGCTTATTGGTCCCGTTTTTATCATGTATACAATTAGTGCCTTTGCTATCAAGATATTCAGAGAGCTTGAAAAAGACCCCGACACGGTGGTTGAAAACAATCACCCTGAGGATATGTAAAGATCTGATTAGTAAAATTATCTAAAAAAGCAGTGTTCATATCGGTGAATACTGTTTTTTTGTACTTGACAAATACCCCATGGGGGTATATAATGTATATAGACAAATGAAAGGCGGGATAATATGTGTGATGAATGCTGCAAAAACAAAAAAACAAAGGAACGCTCCGAACAGGAGTATAAAAGCCTTATAAACAGGCTGAGCCGTATCGAGGGTCAGATACGGGGGATAAAGGGAATGGTTGAAAATAATGCATACTGTACGGATATTCTTGTGCAGGCTGCGGCTGTAAGTGCGGCTGTGAATGCATTCAACCGTGAGCTTCTGTCAAATCATATACACACCTGTGTTGCGGATAATATCAGAAACGGAAATGATGAGGTCATCGACGAGCTTATGGATACCCTCCGCAAGCTTATGAAATGACCCGGAAAGGGTATAATCAATGAAACATTACAATGTTACGGGCATGAGCTGTGCGGCGTGCAGTGCAAGAGTTGAAAAAGCCGTAAATAATGTTGAAGGCGTTACCTCATGCTCGGTAAGCCTGCTTACAAATTCAATGGTCGTTGAGGGCACAGCAGCCGCCGGGAAAATAATTGCGGCTGTGGAGACGGCAGGATATGGAGCTTCGGAAAAGGGAGTTTCTTCCGAAAATAATAAGTCCGATGATGACAGCCTTAAAGACAGGGAAACGCCCATTCTGAAACGAAGGCTCATATATTCCGCAGGCTTTCTCATTATCCTCATGTATTTTTCCATGGGGCATATGATGTGGGGCTTGCCCTTGCCGGGATTTTTTGCGGAAAATCACGTTGCCATGGGACTTGTGCAGCTTCTGCTGACTGTAGTGATAATGGTGATAAACAGCAGATTTTTCATAAGCGGATTTAAGGCACTTGTGAACAGGTCGCCCAATATGGATACCCTTGTTGCCCTGGGAGCATCTGCGGCATTTGTTTACAGCACATACGCATTATTTGCCATGACAGACGCTCAGGCAAAGGGAAACAGCGAAATGGTAATGCATTATATGCATGAGTTTTATTTTGAATCCGCTGCAATGATACTTACCCTTATTACCGTTGGCAAGATGCTTGAAGCCCGTTCAAAGGGTAAGACAACCGACGCTCTCAAGGGGCTTATGAAGCTTGCTCCCGAAACAGCCTGTGTTATCAGAAACGGCGAAGAGATAGTAATTCCCGCCTCACAGGTGAAAAGAGGGGATATCTTTGCAGTCCGTCCCGGTGAAAGCATTCCCGTTGACGGAATTGTTCTGGAGGGGCACAGTGCAGTAAATGAATCTGCCCTTACGGGGGAGAGCATTCCTGCTGACAAGTCTGAGGGGGACAGCGTTTCCGCTGCAACCATCAATCAGACGGGATATATAAGGTGCGAGGCTGTAAGCGTGGGAGAGGATACCGCCCTTTCAAAGATAATCCGCATGGTAAGCGAAGCCGCTGCAACAAAGGCACCTATCGCAAAGGCTGCAGACAGGATATCGGGGGTATTTGTTCCCATTGTAATAACCATAGCTGTAATAACCACGGCTGTATGGCTCATAGCGGGGCAGTCTGCGGGATTTGCCCTTGCAAGAGGCATATCCGTCCTTGTCATTAGCTGCCCATGCGCTCTGGGACTTGCAACTCCCGTTGCAATAATGGCAGGAAGCGGAAAGGGAGCAAGAAACGGCATACTGTTCAAAACTGCTGCTTCACTTGAAGCATTAGGACGAACAGAAATAGTAGTCCTTGATAAAACAGGCACCGTTACATCGGGAGAGCCTGGGGTCACGGATATTATCCCCGCAAAGGGCGTTTCGGAGTCGGAGCTTCTTTCAATTGCCTATTCTCTTGAAAAGCAAAGCGAGCATCCACTTGCCAAGGCGATAGTTAAGTATGGAGCCGAAAGGGGAGCCGATGCATACGAAACCGAGGACTTTGAAGCGCTTCCCGGAAATGGCGTTTCGGGGAAGATCATGGGAGAAAAAGCTTCGGGAGGAAACGAAAAATTCATATCTGCCCGTGCAGATGTACCCGATGAAATGATAAGCCTTGCTAAAAACCTTTCCTCCCAGGGAAAAACACCGCTGTTCTTTGAAAAGGGCGGGAAATTTCTGGGAATGATCGCCGCCGCCGATATGATAAAGGAGGACAGCCCCGAAGCAGTAAGTGAGCTAAAAAATATGGGTATACGGGTAGTAATGCTCACAGGTGACAACGAGAGAACGGCAGCAGCAGTGGGCAGACTTGCGGGGATAGATGAGGTCATTTCAGGAGTGCTTCCCGAGGAAAAGGCGAGGGTCGTGAACGGTCTGAGATCGGAGGGCAGGACAGCAATGGTAGGGGACGGCATAAACGACGCTCCCGCACTTACCTGTGCCGACACGGGAATAGCCATAGGTGCAGGAACTGATATAGCCATAGATGCTGCAGACGCCGTGCTTATGAAAAGCAGGCTCAGCGATGTTCCTGCGGCAATAAGACTCAGCCGTGCAGTCCTCAGAAATATACACCAGAATCTTTTCTGGGCGTTTATCTATAATGTTATCGGCATACCCCTAGCAGCGGGAGTGTGGATACCAATATTCGGGCTGGAGCTTGACCCAATGTTCGGTGCAGCGGCAATGAGCCTGTCAAGCTTCTGCGTTGTAACTAATGCACTGAGGCTCAATATCATCGACATTCATGATCCCGTTAGGGACAGGAAAATAAAGCAAAAACATAAAAAGGAGAAAAAGACTATGACAAAGACCATGAACATTGAAGGAATGATGTGCGGACACTGCGAGGCAGCCGTAAAAAAGGCACTTGAAGCTGTGGAAGGAGTTGAGTCTGCCGAGGTAAGTTTTAAGGCGGGAACTGCGGTTGTGACTCTTTCCTCCGATATAGACGCTGCCCTGCTGAAAAAAGCAGTCGAGGACAAGGACTATACCGTTACTTCAATTGAATAAACAAAAAAGCTCATGTGATTATATACTAATAACCATTTAACCTATGGACAAAATATGGTGTCTATAATACGCCCACT
>CAMAIG010000296.1 GCA_945835085.1 uncultured Ruminococcus sp.
ACCCGAGCATAATGCAAAAATCGAAAAAACTATCGAGATACTGCGAAAGGTAACGGGAGGAATGTCTGCACAGATAATTGACTGCTATCATGGCTGCGGTATCTGTGAAAAATTCGAGGTTATCGGAGGACAGGGAAAATATCTTCGTGATGGTCTTCATCCGGATGTTCCCGGTCAGATACTCGAAGGAAAATTTGCTGCCAAGGAGATCAGAAATAATATGTTCTGATTATCCTGCTTTATTGCTGCTTGTGATATTGTAAAATTCTCGTGAATAAAGTGAACATATCTTATTTCTGCGAATTTTTCTTCTGCGTTCATTTTCCTTTTTCTGAGCCTTCCAGGAGGCATATATCCAGCCTGCCGAGAATATCAGTACTGCGGTAAATGCACCGTAAAGCGCTATAAAATAAACCATTGCTGTCGGGTCATTCTCCATGGAGTAAAGAGTGTAATAACGTGTTACAGCGATATCTGCGACAGTACAAAGCAGTGCTGCCAGAGGGTATTCCTTTAAAATGCTTATTGCTTTTTTCATGGTATATCATCCTTTCGGCTTTGTTTATGATATGAGTATATCACATTAATTGTGTAAAAAAACTGACAGTTAGAATTTATGTCGGTCAGCGTGTCGTTGAAGCCAACTCGTTGGTGCAATAGCTAAAATTTCTTTGTTTTGTGGCTCGGTAATGTTAGTATTGAAGCCTAATTCTGCAAAAGAAAGTTAATGCTGCACACAATAATATAACTTTTTCGACAGACTGACAGGTAGAACAACTGTCGGATATTGCGTGAAAAAATTTTGTTATTATCAAAAAAAGGTATTGGCAATTCATAAAAAATATGTTATAATATTTTTGAATTATGAATATCCTGCCCGAGATCTGTTGGCAGATATTCGTATTTGATTAATTTATGAGGTGATTTAAATGAATGAAATGGAGCTTTATTCACTTTGGTGTGAAAATGCGGTCGATGATCCCGATCTTCAGACAGAGCTTAATTCCATCGCAGGCGATGAAGAGGCGATCAAGGACAGATTTTACCGTGATCTTGAATTCGGTACAGGCGGACTCAGAGGCGTTATCGGTGCAGGTTCTTACAGAATGAATATCTACACTGTAAGACGTGCCACACAGGGTCTTGCAGATTATGTTAACAAAACCTTTTCTGAGCCTTCCGTTGCAATTGCATATGACAGCAGAATAAAGTCAGACGTATTTGCAAAGGCTGCTGCATCGGTTCTTGCTGCAAATGGCATCAAGGTTCACATTTATTCCGAGCTTATGCCTACTCCGATGCTTTCCTATGCTGTCAGAAACCTTAAATGCAACGCAGGTATCGTTGTTACCGCTTCCCATAACCCCGCAAAGTATAATGGTTATAAGGTTTATGGTGCCGACGGCTGCCAGCTTACACTCGGTGCAGCTGAGATAGTGCTTAACAATATCAATAATGTTCCCATGTTCGGCGGTGCTAAGTATGTTTCTTTTGAAGATGGACTTGCTTCCGGAATGATTAATTTCATTCCTCAGTCTGTGATAGACAGCTATCTTGATGAAGTTTCCAAGCAGGGTATCCACACCGACCTTGTTAAAACAAGCGGACTTAAAGTGGTTTATACTCCTCTCAACGGAACGGGAAACAAGCCTGTAAGGGCAATTCTAAAGAAGATAGGTATTGATGAGGTCACGGTTGTTCCCGAGCAGGAATACCCCAACGGTAATTTCACAACCTGCCCATTCCCTAATCCCGAAATAAAGGAAGCACTTGCCCTTGGCTTGAAGCTTTGTGAAACCGTTCAGCCCGATCTTCTTCTTGCTACCGATCCTGACTGTGACCGTGTAGGTATTGCCGTTCCTTCCGATGATGGATATCAGCTGTTTACAGGAAATGAAGTCGGAGCAATGCTTCTTGAATATATCTGTGCAGAGAGGACCAAGCTTGGTACAATGCCCGAAGAGCCTGTTGCAGTAAAGACTATTGTTACAACCGATATTGCTGCAAAGATCGCAGAGGAATACGGCGTAAAGCTTGTAGAAGTTCTTACAGGCTTCAAGTTTATCGGTGAGCAGATTGGTTTCCTTGAAGAGAAGAATCAGGAAAACAGATATATTTTCGGATTTGAAGAGAGCTATGGCTACCTTGCAGGCTCATATGTCCGTGACAAGGACGCTGTTGTGGCTTCTATGCTTATCTGTGAAATGGCAGCATTCTATCGTACAAAGGGCATCTCTCTTATCCAGGCAAGAGAGAATATGTACAAGAAGTATGGAGTATATGTTCATACTCAGTCCTCCTTTGTATGTGAAGGCGCTTCCGGAATGCAGAGAATGAAGGAAATTATGGCAGGACTTCGCTCCGATACTCCTTCCGTTATCGGCGGACTTAAGGTAACACGTTTTGATGATTATGTTGCAGGCACCTCTGTTGATACTGCAACAGGAGCTAAGACAATGCTTACACTTCCTAAGTCCGATGTTCTTACCTTCAAGCTTGAAAACGGTGCAAGCGTTATCATCAGACCTTCCGGAACAGAGCCCAAGATCAAGGCTTACTATACAACAACAGGTGCTTCACGAGATGAAGCAGCAGCACTTGAAAAGACTATTTCCGCAGATTTTGCAAAGATCCTCGGATTCTGATGCAATAAATTGCAGAGAATACTAAGCAGCTAAAACAAAGTCACTTTCGGTATCTAAATATCGGAAGTGACTTTATGCTTATTTGACTTTGATCAATTAAAGGAGGTATCTCTTTGGCATCAAGCAAGGAATATCTGGGTTTTATTTTAGAGCAGCTGTCCAATCTTGAGGAAATCACATACAGAGCAATGATGGGCGAATTCATTCTGTATTACAGGGGCAGGATATTTGGCGGCATTTATGATGACAGGCTGCTTTTAAAGCCTGTGAGATCGGCTATAGAAAATTTGGCTGATGTAAAATATGAGCTGCCCTATGAGGGAGCAAAGGAAATGCTGCTTGCAGATAATGTTGACGATAAAGAATATCTGTGCAGCTTAGTCAGGATAATGTACGATGAATTGCCTGCTCCCAAATCTAAAAAGAAATAATGATATATAAATCAAGCCTGAGAAAAATACTCTTCTCAGGCTTTTTTGACAGACTATATAAAATCAGTTTTCGTATTTAGGCTCG
>CAMAIG010000297.1 GCA_945835085.1 uncultured Ruminococcus sp.
CTTGCACCCGACAAGCTCTATCAATCATAAAATATACGGAGGTGATATTTATGCCAAAGAAAAGACTTCTTACCCCCGAGGACATCGCTTACACTATCATCAGAGAATGGGAAGAGGACGGTTATAAGTGCGGTGAGATACGGAACAAGAAGAGCGGTGCGACTGCTATCTGCCGTATTCCTATCCGCACTCCCGAGGAGGAGCGGAAGGCTCTGGAGCCGTTCGTGCGAGCCGCCTGCCGTATCTGCAATCCCGATGTCGAGGAGCTGGGGGTGTGTACGTTCGTCAATGACCTGGACTATGCACCCGAGGAGCTGTATCCTCCCGAGGAGCTTAAACGGAGGGGGTTGGCGTGATATGCACGGTAAAAACTGCTCATTAAGCAACAGATGTGCGTATAAAGGCACGTTCCTGTGCGTTGATGATGCGTTTAATGGAAGTATAGGCTGTTTCCGATACAAGACCGGGGGCGGCACGAAATATAGGAGGAAGAATTTTGAAAAAGAAGAGAAACTTTGGAGAAAGCGTGTATGTCTTTCTCTCAGTAGTGATGTTCGCAGTTCTGACGGCAATTAACTTTGAGTCAGGCTGGCGGTTCCTAGAAATCGAAGGACTTGCCGCTATGCTCTGGATAATGGTGGAGCTTATCTGCGGGATAGTTAGGGATTTCGCGAAAATCGTCCGTGAGAACGAGGAGGAACGTCATGGCTGATACATGCAGGGGCTGTGTGTATTATCGCCCGTTATCAGGCGGCGAACCGACACTGTGCTGCCATTACGCTCTGGACAACGAGAGGCTGAGAGATTGCCCCGTCGAAAACTGTAAGAAAAAACTAACATTGGAGGAAGCTATGAAAAAATTAACAAGCGAAGATAAGCAGGAAATAATCAGGCTGAGGGTCGAAGATAATGTCCCTGCCAAGACCGTTGCTGAGAAATTCCACATTTCTAAAGGTACGGTATTCAACATCGTATCGGAATGGAAAAATCACGGCGAGTCTGCCATTTCCAATGACGAAAAAAAGCCCGACACGGTTGCACCCGTGACGGACTCAGAGCAGGAAATTTGTGTAGAAGTTCCTGCCGATATTATACCCGATAATTCGGGAAATGTCAAGGCTGATGATGATTTGCTCCCGTGTGCCGTTGTGGACGCTGTTGCTAATGAGATGGACAGGCTGTATGACAGGCTGACAGAGTGCGACAGGGAGATGCAGAAAATCAAGGACGCTAGAGAGGGCGCAGCAAAAAGCCTGTTAGAACTGAAAGCGTTCCTGAAAAAGAACGGGTATGGCGATGTCGTGAAGTCGTGGAGGGTGTTGAAAGATGGAGAATAAGAGAATTTGTTGGGCGATTAAAATCGCCAGCGTCGCTGATGATGACTTCATCAAGGGGAATGAAATGGTTAACGAGGCTATGACATACTACGAAAATAAGCTGATGGCATTCACCAAGACAGAAGGCATTCCTTCTCCCGATTCTGCGTTTATGGCAGCTGCTGCGGCTAAGATTTCGGAAATGTTCTATAATCAGCTTGACGATAAGGGTAAGAGGCTGTGTAGCCTGCTGGTGAACGGCTCAAGCATTATGTCAGCGAAAAAGGTTGAGAAAAGGCGTGTAGACAGGGAAAGCGGGGAGTTTGACGATGAAAACTAAACTCTGCCGCATTTGCGGACGAAAAGCAATTTACGCAGGACTTGGGCTGTGCTACTGCTCAGGCTGCTACATGAAGATTTATGGAGGTAATCGGGATTGAAGTATGACGCTAGTATGACAGAATTTCACGGCGACATAGTTGCAGCTGTGAGATTAATGTGCGGTAAAGATACAGATGCACGCTCAAACTCAGAGGGAGCCTCCCCTGATCCTCTTCGTGACTATCTGAAAAATCAGTATAGTAATAGTGGCAGAGGCGATGACGGCTTTATGTATTTGTGCTACCCCTCAAAGGGCATGGAAATCAAGCTTGATAGAGAAATCGACAACAGCGGAGATATGTCCATAACTCTTTCGTGGTCGCAGGTGGCGAAGTTTATCAGGGATAATCCTTCGGAGATTTTCGGAGAAGAGGACAAGCCTGCCGAACCTCCTGCTCCTGCCCCAGCTCAGACCGAAACAGCTGTTGTTTTCGACTACTCAGAGCTTGACACGGACACGGCGGCGAAGTTGGAAACCCTTACTGCTGAGATTTTTAACGTCAGAAAAGAGTACATCTTTACAATGGCGAAAAAAGTTGCTTATGCTCATGATTTGCTTGCAAACCACTATGGTGGCAAGTTTGGGGCATGGTGTGAGAGTATAGGCATCAGCAGACATACAGGGACTAATATGGTGAGAGTTGTAGAATTGTTCGACAACTCTACAGAAATTGAAAGACATAATCTGGAACAACTTAATGCTAATTTGCTATACGAAGCTGCCCGTCCGTCCGCTCCTGTTGAGCTTGTTGAAGCGGTTAAAAACGGCGATATTACTACACACAAGGAATATATCGCCTTGAAAAAGCAGCTGGAAGAAGCTGAGCAAAAAGTGGACAAACTCCATGAAAGCAATCAGAAAATGCGGACGGAAAATATCGCCGCTCTGGTTCGTGCGGACAAGGCAGAAAAGCAGTTGAAAGAGCTTGAAAGCCGTCCCGTAGAAGTGGCTGTTGATGTGGACGAGCTGAACAGGCGAGTTGAAAAAGTCAGCATTGAACTTCAAAATCAGACTGCTAGGCAGATAGCGGCTGAACGTGAGGACTTCGCCCGCAAACTGAACAGTATGGAGGACGAGAACGAGGAGCTTCGTGCAGAGCTGGAAAAAGCGAAAGCTAAAGCGGGCAAGGGCGATGATAAGACTAAGACTTATCTTATTCGTATGACTATGGACGAACTTTGTGAGTTGATAGAAGCCGTTTCGGAACCATATCTGAAAGAAATTTTGAAGAAAGCGCAGGTATTAAGAGTATGAAATTATATGAAATGACCGCAGATTTTGCGGAGCTGTTTGATAACTATGAAGCTATCGTCAACATCGAATTTACCCCCGACGGCAAGGGCGGCTTTGTTGACGACGACGGGAATCCCGTTGACCCCGAAGCATATCGTCAGGAAATGCAGCAGGCTTGGTTCGATACTCTGGACGGCATGGAGCAGGAGCTTGTCC
>CAMAIG010000298.1 GCA_945835085.1 uncultured Ruminococcus sp.
TAAAGACAGCCGCTCCTGTAGCTGCTGCTGCTGCTCCCGCTGAAAAGAAGGAAGCAGAAAAGAAGCCCGTTGAGAAAAAGCCCGTTGAGAAGAAGCCTATTGAAAAGAAGCCTGCTGAAAAGAAGCCCGTTGAAAAGAAGCCTGTTGCTAAGGCAGAAAAGCCCGCAGTTAAGAAGGCTTCCGCAAAGGCTGAAAAGCTTGTTATTCAGTTTGCTGACAAGGAATATGATTATGCAGACATCATCGAAAAGTGCAAGGCTGCATACAAGGGCGATACCAAGAAGCAGATAAAGACTATTGATGTATATGTTAAGCCCGAAGAGTCCAAGGCATATTACGTTGTTAACGGCAAGGCTGAAGGCGCTTTCATTGAGCTTTAATTGAAACAATAATCAAAAAAAGGAGTTGATCATTCAGCTCCTTTTTTTCTGTGTAAATTTTTGCTCAGCCGATAAACCCCCATGCTTTCATAATGAATATCCAGAAGGTAAGAGTGACGGAGGAGAGAAGAGTCGTAGCGGCAATAACGCTTGACGTAAGAACCCCGTCATTTTTCATGTTTTTAGCCATAATATAGCATGAGGGGGTAGTGGGTGAACCGAGCATTATAACAAGTGCAAGAAGTGCGTCATCTCTGAATCCGAGCCTTACCGCCGCTAAAAGAAAAACGGCAGGGAGAACTATAAGCTTTATCGCACAGCAAACAGCGGTGGGTCTGATTTTTGCAATTGCCTTTTTTCCTTCAAAGGATGCACCGATAACGATAAGGGACAGGGGAGTTGCTATCTGTCCGATACTGCCGAAGGTTTTATCTATTATTTGCGGCATATGCTCGTAAATATGTAAAAGAGAACCGATGCAGCCTGCAATAATTCCGATAATAATAGGATTTGTAATTATCCCCACAGCAGCCTTTTTTATTTTGCCTGCCTTGTCGGGGTCATTTCTTGCGTCCTCCGATTCAAAGGTGAGAACGGTCACCGCAAGGATATTGTAAAGGGGAACGCAGCCGATTATTATCATGGGCATAAGTCCTGTGGTGCCGTAAATATTCATCATAAATGCAAAGCCCATAACAGCCACAGAGCTTCTGTAAGCCGCCTGAACAAAGGCACCGATGATAGATCTGTCCTTGATAAAAAGCCGTGCGCCTATCCAGATAAGCACAAAGGCGATAATAGTTATCACAGCGCTGTAAATAACAAGCTCACCGTTAAATGCAGTTATGATATCCGAGCCTGCAAGATCCTCAAAGATCATAACGGGAAGACATATTTTGAAAATGAATTTGTTTGCCGCCGATATGAAGCCGTCATTGAACATTTTCATACGGTTCAGAATATATCCCACAACAATTACAAGGAAAACGGGAACAGTTGCGTTAAGACTGTAAATTAGATTTTCCATTGAAAATATCCTTTCGATTTTCTTTTCCGAAATACTATTATAATTCAATATGAAAAACTTTTCAATAAAATTGTGTATAATTATATTTAAATATTGAGATTTTTTTCAGTTCATGGTATTATAATGTAAGAGGTGATATTTACGGAAGAATACTTTGATGTCATAGATGAAAACGGCGTTCCCTCGGGAGAAATAATATCCCGCAGTGACGCTCATAGCAAAGGGATACTTCACCGCACAGCTCATGTGTGGATAATCAATAATGAAATGGTGCTTCTTCAGAAGCGCTCTGAAAACAAGGACTCTTTTCCCTCCTGCTATGATATCTCCTCGGCAGGACATATTACCGCAGGAGATGAGCCGTTAAGCGCCGCTGTCCGTGAGCTTTCCGAGGAGCTTGGGATAAATGCGGACGGGGACAGCCTTGTGTTTATCGGGACGGTTAGGCGGGATTACTACGGAAAGTTTCACGGCAGGACTTTTTTTGACAGGGAGCTTGCATATGTTTATATTTACCGTGAAGCAGTGGATATCTCAAAGCTTATTCTGCAAAAAAGCGAGGTAAGCGATGTGATGTTTGCGGATATATCTCTTTGCGAAGAATTAGCAGCGGATAAAAATGAGCCGTTAAATGAGGCTGAGATATCACTTTTGAAAAAATATCTAAGGGAGGAAAATTAAATGCAGGAGAAAAGTTTTTTTGCAATAATATCCCGCATGAAGTATATCAACAGATGGGGGCTTATGCGAAGCACAATAACCGAGAATATCAGCGAGCACAGTCTGGAAACAGCGTTTATCGCTCATGTGCTTGCCCTTTACAGAAATGTTCGCTTCGGCGGAAGCGTTGACCCGGAAAGATGTGCGCTCCTTGCAATGTATCATGACGTGACCGAGGTAATAACAGGAGATATGCCCACTCCCATAAAATACTATAATTCGGAGATAAAAAGCGAATATGACAAGGTGGAAAAAATGGCAGAGCAGAAAATGCTTTCCTATCTTCCCGATGACCTGAAGGAGCATTACCGTCCGCTTTTTTCAAAAACAGAGGAAGAAGGGGAGCTATGGGAGCTTGTAAAAGCGGCGGACAAGCTTTCCGCACTTATAAAGTGCATTGAAGAAAGGCAGATGGGAAACACGGATTTCTCCGAAGCGGAAAAGTCAACGCTCCGTGCTGTGCATGATATGCAGCTTCCCGAAGCGGAGGAATTTCTCCGTGAATTCTTCCCCTCATATTCTCTGACCATCGACCATATCAACAATTGATGCGAAAAATGCATTTGCCGGGGGATAACTCCGGCATTATGCTTGGTTTAATCTTATTCTGATGGCTGTATTTCCCCGAAAATACGGGGCTTTTCAAAAAAATAAAAAAATCTGCATTTTTTTTGAAAAAACACTTGACAAATCCAAAACTATCTGATATAATATAATAGTCGCTTGAAGAGCGGCATCAATAAACCGATGGAGAAGTCGCCTAGCCCGGTTTATGGCGCACGACTGGAACTCGTGTATGCGTTAATAGCGCATCGAGGGTTCGAATCCCTCCTTCTCCGCCAGATAACGCTTCCGTTTCGGAAGCGTTTTTTGTTTGTCCGAGATGTTCCGATATCTCTGCATATTTTCCAACACACAACATAAAACGGATAAGCTCCCCCATTCTCCGCAGGAGCTTATCCGTTATTCTTTTATACAAATCCCCGATAAAAGTGCAGACAAAAAATCTGCG
>CAMAIG010000299.1 GCA_945835085.1 uncultured Ruminococcus sp.
AGAAAACAGCAGATTTGAAAAAACTGCTTTATCAAAAGGTATACTCAAAAAAGCTGTGGCTTTAGCTGCGGCAGTTGTTATAGTGGGAACAGCCACAGTTTTTGCGGAAGAAATTATAAGAAGGTTTCATGGTGCTGACGGCAGCGAGATACTGTACAGCGAATCGGAAAATGAAAGGTCTGTCACCATTGAAAATGTTCACACAGATTATATAAAGGTCACAGATGGCAGGGTATATTTTGTGCTTGGAGATATTCGGATAGATGTTACGGACGAATGCGGCGATACTTCCTATTTCCGTTATGAGATAAAAAACGCTGACGGCAGCCGAAATGTTATTTTCATTGGCGGACCCGTTGAAAACCCCGGATGGGTCGAGCTGATTTTTGATACCGAAGGAAAATATGTTACAAACAGAATGCAGATAAGAGGTGAAGATAACTGGTCTGATCTGGCTATGTACAATGAAGGAGTACCCTGCGGCGATCCGGAGTTAGATAAGTTAAATGGGTTTCTTCGGGAGGACGAGTAATTGAACTAACTAAATACCGCACGACATATCTATTAAGTGATTTTCCAACAAAAAAGCAGCTTCCGAAAAACGGAAACTGCTTTTTAATATTTAGTCGATCAGTTTTCGGGCTTTTCCTTTTCGGAATTTTCCTCAGGCTGAGCAGCGGTGTTTTCCGGGGCAGGAGCAGGTGACGGTGCAGATGCAGCCGCAGCCATGGCAGCCTTTTTAGCCTTGGACTTCTTTCTTGCCTTGATTATTATCATAACGATACCGCCAATGATAACAATGTAGGGAGCAAGATAAATGAGAACGAACAGCAGCTCTTCAAGAAAATCAAGGAAGCCTTCTGCGGAATCGGACAGGGTGTTAAAGAGCCTGTCAAGGAATGTGTCGGTTTTCACAGGTTCAGCGGTATATTCCTTGACCTCATTTATGGTGAGATAAACATATGAATATGCAACATCGGTCTTTATGTCGTTCATTCTTGATTTGAGCTTGGAGATCTCTATCTGTATGGAGGTAAGCTTATCCTCCACAGCAAGGGCATACTCGTCCTCGGAAATGGTGGAGAGCAGTGCAATGTACCTGTCCTCCTTAGCCTCATAGACCTCCAGGGTCGTGGCAAGGTCATAGTATTCACGGGTAACGTTCTGAACGTTTGCATTCTTGCTGCGAAGCTCGCCCAGAGCGGAAACAGCGTCGCAGAATGCGTCATAGTTTGAGCTTGGAACACGAATGGTCGATGTGTAGGTCTGCCATTTCTGAGCGTTTTCGTCATACCAGCGGCTTGACGAACCTCCGTCGCTGTAATTCTCATTCTCAATAAAACCGCCGTACATATCAAGGTTGGTCTTTAGTGTTTCAACTGCATTTTCAAATTCAAGCACATCAACGTTCATTGTGCAGGAATAAACGAGCATCTCCTTCTTGATAACATCGTCGGAATTATCCGCAGCAGCAGCCGACGAAGAGGACTCATCCACCTGTGCAGAGGAGCTGTCAGCTTCCTCCTCCGAGTAATCATAAGATTCGCTCTCAGAGGCTTCGTAATTATAATCCTGAACAGCGCCGCCTTTTGCACCTTCGGTATAATAACCGTCAGCAGAATTTGTGATATAAGCAGCTGAATCGGATTTTGCGTTGGAACCGCAGGCTGTAAGTAGCAGCGCACTTAAAATTATGGGCAGTAGCTTTTTGCTTTTCATAGAACAACACTCCTTTGTTCGTTTTTCATATAATATACGTTGGGAAAGAAGTTTTTTTATGGGTTATCAGATTAAATTTATGTTAATGTTTATGGCTAATTTTGTTAACGCATCACTTATCCTCATTATATTCGGCAATGTAAGGCAGATTTCGGAATGTGTCTGCACAGTCAAGACCATAGCCTATCACAAACAGATCGGGAATGGTGAAAAGTGAAAGGTCGGCTTTGAATTCCACTTCACGGCGAGCAGGCTTGTCAAGGAGAGTAATTACTTTAAGCGACAGGGGACGGCGTTCTCTCAGCATCTCAACCACTCCGGAAAGAGTCCTTCCCGTATCAATAATATCCTCGGCAATTATCACATGATACTTGCTGATATCACGGTCAACGTCCATAGTAATGGTTACCTCGCCGCAGGAGGAGGTGCCGTTATAGTAGCTTTTTGCACACATAAAGGATATATCGCAGGGGATAGTGACCGCCCTGCAAAGGTCAGCCATGAATACAAAGGAGCCGTTGAGAATGCTTATGAAAAGCAAGGGCTTTCCGCTGTATTCCTCACTTATCTGCTTACCTGTTTCTGCAATTTTTTGTTTGATCTCTTCCTCGGAAATGAGTACACGCTTTATTCTGCTCTGAAATTCCTTTGGGTCGGATATCACGGGGCATACCTCCCATTTTATGATATTTTTTTCATTATAACACATTATCCGAATTTTTTCAATGTTTTTTTAAATATTCGAGTCATTATATTACCTTATATTACCTTGCAAAAAATGTGCTGAATAGCCGACTTAAAAACATAAAATGCAAAACCCCTCAGAATGTATTGAAAAACTCTGAGGGGCATATTTTTATGTTGAGTAAAATTCTCCGTTCATAATATTAAAGTGTCTGCGGTAACGTTTCGGAATAGTCACAGGGACATCATAGCCCATAGCCTTTAATGCTTTGGGTATGACCCTCATACCGTCCTTGAAAAACTCTTCTATTCGCTTCTCCTTGCGTGTAATGCTGCTGTAATTCGGGGGACACACAAAGGTCCAGTCTGCTCCTTCATGATTTACAACAAGACGGAAATACTTGTCTATATCAGCATCGGAGTCCTTCACAAGCCTTAACAGGATATGATGCTCCATAGCTTCGTCTATCTGACTTGCTATTACGGTTTCACCGTCAAAGGAGATAAGCACCAGGAGCGGATCGTCAAGCTGCACAGCATTGTCAAATTCCTGATCACAGGGATATTTTATTATATTCATTCTCCCCATTCCTCCTCTTCACCATCGGGAATATCGGGCGGCGCATATTCAGAGAGCATCAGCTTAACCGATCGATACCGGATATCAGCATAGTCATATTTCTTGTTAGCTGCTGTATTTTCCCTATAATAATATTATATCATTTTCAAAAT
>CAMAIG010000300.1 GCA_945835085.1 uncultured Ruminococcus sp.
CAATGCCATAAAATATACCGACAGTGGCTTTGTGTCAATATCCGTCAAGGAGTATGAAATGTTCTGCGCCGTAATAATTTCTGACAGCGGATGTGGCATTTCCGAAGAGGATCAAGGCAGGATATTCACGAGGTTTTACCGCTCGGCTTCGGTATCGCAGAAGGAGGGTCTTGGCATAGGACTCTATCTTGCAAGGGAGATAATTTCGGGCTGCGGAGGATATATCAAGGTGTCTTCGGAGCCTAAAAAAGGCACAACGTTTTCTGTATATTTTCAGAGGTGAATCTTTCAAAACTGTTAGAATTGATTTTCCCCCGAAAGAATTGAGAAAGATTTATATGATATTATCTGTATTGTAAAGGATTTACACATTGTACTATCCTGCAATACAGATTTTTTTGGAGGTTTAGCTTATGACTGTTTTATCAACCACCGATTTACGGAAAATATACGGCAGCGGTGAAAGTGAAGTTCGTGCTCTGGACGGAGTTGATCTGTCCGTTGAGAGGGGAGAATTTGTTGCCATCGTCGGAACATCGGGCAGCGGAAAATCCACTCTTTTACATATGCTCGGCGGTCTGGACAGACCCACTTCGGGCAAAGTCGAGGTGGACGGAAAAGATATATTTTCCCTTTCCGACGAGGAGCTGACAATATTTCGCAGGAGAAAAATTGGCTTTGTTTTTCAGAATTACAACCTTGTGCCTGTGCTGAACGTGTATGAAAATATCCTGCTGCCCGTTCAGCTTGACGGGGGTACACCCGATAAGAAATACATTGACGGAGTTATTGAAACTCTCGGACTTGAAAGCAAGCTGCAAAATCTTCCCGGCAATCTTTCGGGCGGGCAGCAGCAGAGAGTTGCAATTGCAAGAGCACTTGCTTCAAAGCCTGCAATTATCCTTGCAGATGAGCCTACGGGCAATCTTGACAGCAAGACCTCCCAGGACGTTCTGGGACTATTAAAGATAACAAGCCAAAAATTCTCCCAGACCATTGTGATGATAACTCACAACGAGGAAATTGCTCAGCTTGCAGACAGAATTATCCGTATCGAGGACGGTAAAATAGTGACAAGGAGCGGTGAATGATATGAACGTTTCCAACAGAAAATGCATACGCAATCTTAGCTTCCGCAGCTTAAAGGCGGCAAGGTCAAGAAATATCATAGCCGTGATCTCCATTGCACTTACAACGGTAATGTTTACCGCTCTGTTTACGATAATTATGTCAATCATGCACGGCTTTGAGCAGTCAAATTTCCGTCAGGTGGGAGGATATTCCCACGGAGGCTTTAAGTATCTAACCGAGGAACAGTTTAATGAGCTTAAAGGTGATAAGCTTATCAAGGAATATTCCCTCCGCCGATTTGTGGGTATGCCCGAAAATGAGCCTTTTACAAAGGATCATGTAGAGGTAAGCTATTGCGATGAAAATGCCGCAAAATGGATGTACTGCACTCCCGAAGAAGGACGTTTGCCAAAGGAAAACACCAATGAAGCGGCAACGGATACAAGGGTGCTTGCGCTGCTTGGAGTTGAACCGAAAATAGGTGCAGAATTTACGGTTACATTCGATGTGGACGGCAAGGAAACCACAGAAACCTTTACTCTTTGCGGATGGTGGGAGCATGATGAGGCTATTATTGCAAGTCACATTCTTATCCCCGAAAGCCGTGCCAAGGAGATATTCACAAGGCTTGACACAAAAGGCAATGACGGAATGACAGGCAGTTATAACCTTGATGTTATGCTCAAAAGCAAGGCGCATATCGAAGACGATCTGCTTGATATCCTTGCCCGTCATGGTTATCAGAACGAGCAGCACAATGATACATATATCTCAATTGGCGTAAACTGGGGCTATGTTTCCGCACAGCTTTCCGACAATATGGACGCCCAGACAGTCCTTGCGATCGCAGCCGCTCTTATACTGATCGTTTTTACAGGGTATCTTATAATATACAACGTGTTCAACATTTCCGTGTCAAACGATATCCACCGCTACGGACTTCTGAAAACCATAGGCACAACGGGACGGCAGATAAAGCGCATGGTGTACATTGAGGCGCTGTCTCTTTCTGCGGTGGGAATACCCATTGGACTTATACTTGGTTTTTTATGCGGTTCGGTGCTTACGCCCGTAGTTGTGTCACGGCTTGACGGCATTGCAAATACCATATCGGCAAGTCCTGTGATTTTCATCGGAGCAGCAGCTTTTTCCCTTGTAACGGTGTTCATTTCCTGCATGAAGCCTGCAAAGAACGCTTCAAAGGTATCTCCCGTGGAGGCGGTCCGTTATACCGAGGGCAGCGGCAAACGGACAATGCGCAAGGCAAAGATCGGAGCGTCCCTGTCTGCTATGGCACTTGCAAATCTTGGAAGAAGCAGAAGCAAGACTGCGGTAACTATCGCATCAATGTCCCTGTCGGTGGTGCTGCTTTGCGTTACATTTATTTTTTCAAACGGATTTGATATGAATAAGTATCTTGGTGCAAGAGCAGCTGCGGATTATATCGTTTCCGAAGCATCATATTTTCAGAGCGGTATAATGAATGCTGTCCTGCCCGAAGAGGCAGTGCAGTATATCACATCACAGACTGATATCGAGGACGGCGGACGCACTTATCGCACAACAAGCGCAGTTTTTGAATATGTAACAGAGGATTGGTACAAACAGCGCCTGCTTCGATGGAACGATGAGGATACTGTAAACCGTATGGTCGAAATAACAGAAAAGCAGGACGGACTTTTGCAGGATGATGTTCAGCTTTACGGTATGGAACAATTCTGTCTTGATAAGCTGAAGATTTTCGAGGGTGATATTTCAAAGCTTGGAGAGGGAAATTATATTGCAGCGGTATATCACTGTGACGATTACGGAAATATTGAGCAGGACAGCAATTGGGCGAAAATCGGTGACAAGGTCAAACTGCGTTATGTTGATGAATTTGAATATTATAACACGGAAACGGGTGAAATATATCCGTCCGAAGATGATATTCCCGAAACTGCATCATGGTGGTATCGTGCAAAAAAGTACCGTGATGTTGAATATGAGGTTGCGGCTCTGGTTGAAGTCCCATACACGTTAAGCTACCGTTACTATGGCGATGACGAGTTCATTCTGACTG
>CAMAIG010000301.1 GCA_945835085.1 uncultured Ruminococcus sp.
CATCTTGCAGTGCAGATCAATATCACAGGCGAAGGCTCGGGTGCATTCTACATCGAGCTTAAAGACGGCAAGGTATATGTTGAGCCTTATGAGTATTATGACCGTGACTGCGTACTCATTGCTTCTGCCGAGGATTTCCTGAAAATATGCGAGGGAACTCTTGATTCCGTTGCGGCATTCACCATCGGAAAGCTTAAAATTGAGGGCAGCATCGACAAGGCTCTTGAGTTCAAGAAGATCGTTGATTCCGTTAAGCCCAAGGCTAAGGCAAAAGCAAAGGCAAAGAAATAAAATATTATGCCGGGAGATATGGTTACCCATGATCTGCCGGCATTTTTTATATTTTAGTGTTAGACGTTAGCCTTTTCCAGAACGGTAACTATCCCCGAAGTTCCGTCTACTCTTATCCTGTCGCCTGTTTTAAGCGTTCCCGAAGCATACTGACAGCTTACCACCGCAGGTATTCCAAGCTCCCTTGCAACTATGACTGCATGGGAAAGGGGAGCGCCTATGTCCGTGACTATTGCCGCTGCCTTTGGGAAAACCTTTACCCAGCCGATATTTGCAGCAGGGACAACAAGTATCTCTCCCTTCTGAAGCTCACCCGCTTCATCAATGGAGGTCATGACCCTTGCAGTGCCCTCTGCCTGTCCGCAGGAGCCTGCAATGCCCTTGATAACATCTGCATTTTCATCGGCAGAGGCTTCGCCGTATTTGTAATATCCGCTGCCGCCGCCCCTTTGCTTCCATTCCTCGGGAGTGAATCTGCCGCAGATGATATTGGGGAAATTCGGCATCAGAAGCTGAGCCTTGTAATTTTTCTTCCGCTCTTCTATGGACAGAACGGCGCTGTTGTCACCCTTCAGAAGTGCCGATATCTCGTCCATATACAGCATGAAGATATCATCGCCAAGCCCCGTAAGGCTGCCTGCTTTCAGAAGAAATTCCCTTATCATGCAGAATAATCTCAGTGCGTCGCTTCTGATGACCTCTCTGCCGTAAACTGCCTTGCTGTATTTTTCGAGAGTGCGGTGAAGCCATGCTGCCTTGTTGGGATAAAGTCGAACAAATTCATTCACAGCATCTTCATACCGTTTTTCCTGGGCTTTTTTCAGCTCATATGCGTTGATACCCGAGGCTTTGTAGTCACTGATAACATTGTCGGGGAAATCGGGGTCTTCATAGGGATAGGGGAGAGCAAGCTCCATTTCGTCGGTGTGCCTGTGACCGTATCGGGAAATGTATTCTTCTCTTGTTATCCTGCCGTTTATCATATCGTCAACTGCAAGGAGTGGACCCAGGCTTTCAATGCTGCCGCTTCCGGAAGAATTGGAAAGGAGCCTGTCCGTAAGCTCGGGGGAGCAGATTTTCCCAAGCTTCTCTCTTGTTGACAGCAGGGGCTTAACTGAAAGCCCCGTGACTATTGCGGAGAGCGTCTTTTTAAAAAACGGCTTGCATCTGCTGTCCCACTGCTCTAAAAGCTCCTCGGAGGAATTTGCGGAGCGAATGCCGATTATCAGCTCATTGGCTATCTCGGGAATGTGCTTTGCAAAATCCTTGCCAAAATCGGTGTTGTCCTTCTTTTTGAAAATAGAGGAGCGTATTATCCCGCCAAGCTTTCCCAGCAGAATCCGCTTATCATAGGGGAAAACGGGTATTAGTGCACCCTCGGGAATACCTCCCGCCAGCTCGGAAAGAGTTCTGAAAGCCTTTTCTCTGCTCATGCCGAATGCCATAAGCACCGAGCAAAGCCCGCTTATGTTAAGATAAAGCTGACCGCATACAGCGGATATCAGCGGAATACCCAGGGTATCGCTTATGACCGCTATCATTCCGTAGGTCACGGGAGAAACGGGACGGAGGAATATCTCTCCCACATTGGTTTTTGAAAGCAGGTAATTACCGCAGAGGGAATCGTTTATCAGAAAGCTGTCCTTATCATTCCTAAATATAGTTGTTATAGGTCTTGCCTGGAGAATATAGGGCTTTTTGCGGAATATCGCCCATTCAATATCCTGTGGGCAGCCATAAACCGCTCCGATCTTTTTGGCAAGCTTAATAAGTGCCATTGCATAGGGCTTCATTTCGGGAGCGCCCTTGTATTCATTTTTCATGACATTTACGGTAAATTCTCCGTCACTTCCACTGCCCGAAACAATCTTTTCCCCTTCGCCCCTTACAAAGCTGCCGGTCATCACCGATCTGTCGGCAGATATGGGATCAGCGGTGAAAAGCACTCCAGCATATTCGGGGGAGATAAATCTCTGAATGACCACGGCTATCCTGCCCGCACTTTGGCTGCGGTTGTCTGCATATACGGAAACTCTGTCGTTTTTGGCAGAAGCAGCCACTTTTTTCACAGCATCGGGAATGTCATTTTTCCGAACATTTGTAATAGTTTCATATGCTCCCGCAAAGGACGCTTCACTGCCGTCCTCGCCTATGGCAGAGGAACGCACCGCATATGTATGCCCCTCGGAGAGCCTTTCCATAAGCTCCGTCAGTTCCCTTGCCGCATCGTGGCAAAGCTCATTGTTTTCAAAGGCTTCTGCCGCAATGGCATAGCCCTCGGGAACGGGGAGCTTTTCTTTTATCAGCTTGTTAAGTGAATCGGCTTTGCCGCCGAAATGCAGTGCCCCGTCACGGGGAAGGGCAGAAAGCTTGAAAATATACATCTCATTTCCTCCCGAAACTTAGTCTAAAAATCTATTTATATTTTCTTCCACAAACCTATGGAGGTCAGCGTCGTCGCAAAGGTCAATGCCGCACCTCTCCTTGATATCCCCATGACGGAGAACGGCAAGCTCGTGCATTGACGATATCTGATAGGCGATAAGGCGGCATTCGCTTTCGCTTTTTCTGTCACCGAAATGGGCTTTTATGAAAACAAGGCTTCCGCTGTCCGTGCCTATTTCACGGTTCATGAGAACATATTTTGTAATTGCCTTAGTAAGGTTAAAATGAGCAAGCATCATTTTCATGGCTTCGTAATGAAGCTCTGTCAGCTTGCTTTTGGGGGATAAGCTTCCCATTAGTATTTCCCCGAAGGCGGGATTGCACTGCTGTGCTTTTTCACGGATATTACGGAACACCTCAAATAAAAGAGCCTCTCGTGAACCGAAGCAG
>CAMAIG010000302.1 GCA_945835085.1 uncultured Ruminococcus sp.
ATTATATTATACGCTCAATGTGCGTAAATGTCAATAGCTTTTTATAAAAAAATCGTCCAATGAGCGCATTTTGTATACTTGCACAAAAATTTTGCGATGATTTTATGATAAATTACAATGGTTCCAAGGTAACCTTCATACCATATATTTTCTCATTATATTTCATTCTGTGAACCTCATATGGATTTTTTCGGGCGATGCTCTGACCACCGCCCTTATTGATTACCAATTATTAACTGCATCTACAGCCTCGTTGTACATATTTTCAACGATTTCGTTGAATGGTTCGGTGCGTTCGAACTCATATGCAATTAACCCCATATCAGGCTCAGTCACACCGCTAACATCCTGCATATAGTCAGCATCACATTCGGTGGTAACTGTGATATCAGACTTTTCGCCGACGTTTGATTTTCTTATAGTGTCATAATCCTCTCCCTCAACCACAAGGTGAAGGTAGTATAAACCGTCCTCGTAGGACTGCTCGTTCCTGAGAATGTTGGCGATGAATTCCATTGCCGCATCCTTGTTCTCGTTGAATTCCTTGATAGTCATTGTGTTTGCCATATTAATTACTCCTTTTCGTTTTTTGACTTTCTTATTTTTATACTAGGGATTCATTTCCCTTTCTTTAATTATATTATACGCTCAATGTGCGTAAATGTCAATAGCTTTTTATAAAAAAATCGCCCAATGAGCGCATTTTGTATACTTGCACAAAAATTTCTGGTTGTTTTTAGTAAAAAACGTAGTACGACACAACTATTATTATACGACATCTACGGAATGATTATTTTAACCTTTATGTCGTATCACTGTCGTACAAATAATTTGATGCATGATTTCAATATCATTTGAGATAATAAAATCATGCATCAAAAGCCCCAAAAACAACGTATTTACGCTATTAGTTGATATTTTTGAAAAAGTATTAAAACTGATGATTATCACAAATCACCTGACTGTTAATCAGGGTGTCGCAAGTTCGAGTCTTGCCTGGGGAGCCAAGTGTTCAAAGTCCTGCAAATGGCGTAAATACGTTGTTTGCGGGGCTTTTTTATCTTGTTTGGACGTCCGTTTTTGCGGCTTGAATTTAATATAATACTATTGGATAATATCCAATAAAATTAGTTAATTGTCGTACAATTGTCGTATAACTCGCACCTGATTTTATACTATCTTGGCGGCAGCCCTTGTGATTTCCACCTCATCATGTACATATACAGATGCGGTGACATTGATATCTTTGTGCCCCATGATTTTCTGTATCGTATAGATATCCGCACCGTTGCGGCGGAGCTGGGTGCCCCTTGTGTGCCGCAGCTCATGAGCGGTAAGCTCCGGCACGTTCGGGTGCTCCTCGTGCAGGCGTGCCATATTGCGTGTAAGCTTGTGGCTCCATGTGCGGGGCGACTGTATCTTGCCCTTATCCGTGGGAAATACATACATAGTCCGACGGGGGATCCTGCGGAGATACTCGCATAAATATGTGCTAATCGGTATGGTCCGATAGCTGTCCCACTTCGGGGGGCGTATCTCGGTGCCGCCGCCCTTTTTATCAACGATAGATCTGTTAACTTTTATCGTTTTGCCGTCAAAATCAATATCCTGCCACATCATGCCGAGTATTTCACCCCGCCGCATACCCGTTTCCAGTGCAACTATCACTTCGGGCATGCGGTCCCGGAAAAATTCCTTGACTATCGGTATCTGTTCATCTGTATAGACGTCCTTCCGGATCTTCTCAACGCCTGCCGAATATACAACGTGTTTTACGGGATTTTTGAAACACAGATCATTTTCAATAGCTGATTCAAAAATACCGTTTAAACATATCTTGATTTTATTCAGCGAACTTTCGGATAAATCATTCTGAATTTGCCCGAAGAATTTCTGTACATCTGCCTGACGGATATTTATCAGATGTGCATTGCCGAAATAGGGTATCAGATATTTTTCCGTAAAGAGCAGATACATATCCACATAGGTATTTTCGGAAATATACGGCTTTTTGTAGGTTTCAAGCCATTTTTTAGCCCATTCGGAAAAAGTGCATTCCTGCGGGGTGCATGCTCCTGTCAGCTCCTGCGTTTTCCGGTTTATGATGTATTCCTGCCCCTTGCGTTTGGCGTCCTCAAGGGAAAGGGGGCTGTAAAAACTCTTGCGTATTGCTTTGCCGTCAATATCCCTGCCGATTATTACCTTTGCTTCGTACATTTTGCCGCCCCTGTTGGGAGCGGTTTTCTTTGGTCTTGGCATAAAATTTCCTCCTTTTCGCTTGACAAAAAGAGGATTTTGGTATATAATAATTATGCGAAAGGTTTTTGCAACACACACACAAAATCCTCTTTCAGTCAGCCCCGTCGGTGTGCCACCACCGGCGGGATTTTTTATTCTCTCAAACTGCTATGAATATACAGATCCGATACATAGTCGCCCATTGTGATAGCAACAACGGTCTGATTTTTCACGGCGTCGATAACTGCCTTGGACACTGTAAATGATACTACCTTGCTTTCGGTGCCGTCGGACATATCCGCCACCGCCCAATATTGTATTTCATTGTACTTGTCGCAGCCTTGATTAAGTATCATATCTTCAACATTATGATAATTCTGATTAATAGTCGCCGTATTGCTGTACGACGGCTTGATTTTTGCCTTGACGATAAGCGTTTTGCCGTCGTCAACTTCGATTGCTGAAAGCCTGTCGCCGTGCATAAGCGTGATATATGCATCGTTATCCCTCGGAGCTGTGGCAACCGATACACCGTATGTACTGTCATGCGCTGTAAGAGGCTCGGGAACTAATTCAAAAAATTTCGTTTCCGCAGCATTAAGCGTATCAAATGTGTATTCGTTTTCTGATTCAGATACATAAAAATAATTCCGCTTGCGGTGATCGCAGGTGATACCGGTATGGTTATCATAATCGTATGATGCCATAAGCATATAGCCGTTATCATTAAAAAGATATATCGCCCTATTGCCCAAATCATCATACACCGCACCTACATATCCGCCTGAATTGGTTTGCAGTCGGTCGCCCTGTGTATAGGTATATCCTTGTGATTCTGCCGCCTGTTTTATATCGTCGCTGCTGCACCGATTTTTGTTTTC
>CAMAIG010000303.1 GCA_945835085.1 uncultured Ruminococcus sp.
TTCTGCGGCAGCATCGGGAATATTTGCGGCGGCAATGATGGCTGTAACGGTTTCAGCGCAGGATTATGAGTTTGATGTTGCAAGCGCAACCATTTCGAGCGGTGAATGGGGACAGGCTTTTACCGAATATACCAGCAACCTTCCCGATTCCGAATATTCAGGCGGCTTTGATCCTGCATGGCTTACGGAATCCTCCGAGATAATTGTGGAATATACATACACAGGCACGCCCAACACTTATCCCTGCGAGCTTATCTGGCAGACATGGGGTGATGAGGTGCTGGCTGAGAACCCCGATATAAACAGCTTATGGAACCAGATCGCTCCTGCGGAATATGATGATAAGCACGCTGTTTTCAAATACGCCGATATCGTTGAAAAGTACGGCACCAAGGATTTTTCAAAGGTGTATGCTATAAATATCGGTGACTGCGGCGTTCAGCTCAAGGTCACAAAGGTGACCGCTACAAATGTGGATATGCCCGAGCAGGCTGTTTCCGAAACCGAGGCGGCAGAGGAAACCGGTGCGACTGTTCCGACGAACATTGCAGAGAACGCTCCCGATGAAGGCTCCGCACTCCCCACTGTTCTTCTTGTTGTCGGAATTGTTGCAGCTGCGGCAGTTGTCGTTGTAATAATTGTGATGATAATTAAGAAAAACAGCGGAAAAATGTATTGATCTCTATCGGACACGGTGTGAAAAACACTGCGTCCGATTTTTTATGGGTGAAAAAATAACCAAAAGGGAAATATGCCATAATGTCATATCGACAAATACCGACGTAAATTTGCATAAAAATTGACGGTTTATGTTAAATTTAATTGTTGCATATGACAAAAGTTGTGGTCAAATTGACGATGTTCATAAATTAGTGTTGATTTTTTTGGCGTATGGGTTATAATTATTACAAGGTGTAACCATTTTGTAACCGTTGGGGTATATCGGGATAGCTTTGTTTGTAGCTTGTAACCGATATGTTACTTTGGCAGCAGCTGCAATTAGTGCAAATTTACAAAGGTTTTCCGTATGTATTGAAATGCAGGGCAAAATGAGTTATAATATTCTGAGCTGTAAGGCAAAGAAAAGGAAAGGAGATGTTCTTTATGACGGAAAGGCACAGTGGTCTTGCTGCTTTTATTGAAAATACAGGCTGCAATGTCTGCCGAACTGCCGGACTTACCGCACGGGGCATGGAAGCTTCTGCAAAGCTTGCTGCTGCCTGCGTGAAACGTTCTGTGGCCCCGTTAGGAAAGGACGCATCAAAGTTCCTTAGAACTGCTGTTCGTAAGCCTGTTCAGGCTATCGGAAACAGAAGAGAGAAAACTACCGAAAAGGTTTCAAGATTTAAAAGAAGAAGCAAGATCTTCGGCATTCGCCGTGCCGCTGCAATGCAATGGAAGGAAAGCGCTCTGGAAATGAAGCGCAGAGGAAATACTTTTGCTGCTGCAGCAAATGTTGCTTTCCCTGTGGTTTCCGTTGCGGCACTGATAATGACCGTGAATTCCGTTATGTCAACGGATTACGGCGTTTCCGTTCAGTATGACGGCGAGAATATCGGCGTTGTAAGCGGAGAAGATGTTCTCAGTGAGGCTCAGCGTGTGGTTGCCGACAGAGTAAAATATTACGACACCGACGGCGATTACTACGTTACCGCTGCTCTTGCTATCACTCCTCTAACATCCGGAGATGATGTCATAGACCAGGAGGTCCTTGCCGAAAAAATGGAAGGCCGCATCTCTATGAAATATGACGAAAAGCCTGCCGAGGCAATGCTTGAAGCTGAAGAAGAAGAGGATATCGAGGGCAAGATTAAGGCATTTGCCATTAGGGTTGACGGAGAGCTTATCGGTGCGGTCGAGGATTATTCAAGGATCGAGGAAGTGCTTAATGAGATAAAGGATCCCTACGATACAGGCGAGTATGTGGAGATCGGTTTTAATAAGGATATCCAGTATGACCTTGAGGAATATGTGGATCCCGAAATGCTTACTGCCGACAGACTTATCATCAAGACTCTGACAGGTGTTGAGGCTGCTCCCGAGTATTATGAGGTACAGCCAGGTGATAATCTCTGGAACATTGCCGAATCAAAGGGCATGACTCTCCAGGAGATCAGCGGCTGCTACGCTACATATAACGGAAAGATCGTTGAAGATATTGAACACAGCGTTCTTCGTGTGGGAACTCTTATTCAGCTGGAGTCCGAGATACCTTTCCTTCAGGTTGAGTGCAAGAAGGAACGCACTGTAACAAGCGAGATCGAATTTGAGACGATCACGGTTGAGGATCCAACACTTCCCGAGGGACAGGTCGTTGTTGAAAAGGAAGGCCGCAACGGTGAAAAGAGGTCAAGACTTCTTGTAACATACAGAGAGGGTACTCCCGTAAGAAAGAAAACCCTTGACTATGTTATTACCGTGGAGCCTGTTTCCGAGATAATAAGGATCGGAACAGCATCTTCAAATTCCATAAATTACGATGTTCCCGGCTTTATAACCGACGGCGGAAGCGGCGACTACTTCTGGCCCGTTGACGGCGGCTATATTTCCGCACATCAGGGCGACGGAAGAGGCCATAAGGGAATTGATATCGCAGCTCCTTACGGTACTCCCATTTATGCTGCTGCAAGCGGCACGGTTATTGACGTTGGCTCCGGATGGAACGGCGGCTACGGCAACTGTATCATTATTCAGAATGATGACGGCAATATCACGCTCTATGCGCATCAGGCTGAAACGGTTGCAAAGCTTGATGACAGGGTCGAAGCCGGACAGCTTATCGGATATGTGGGAAGTACGGGTGATTCCTCCGGCAATCATCTCCATTTTGAGATACGCAAGGACGGTAAATACTACGATCCCGAGCTTTATGTTAAAGAAGAATAATTGTTTGATCCGTTCGTGCAGGAATGTGCGAGCGGATTTTTTGTCCTGCAATTGGTATTGCCTTGTGCAAAAGTGTATATTTATGGATAAGTTTATTGTGCAACTCTACAAAACGAATAAAAAAGCGAAAAAAGTGTTGACAAAGCCGAAAGAGTATGGTAAAATAATAAAGCTGTCGGAAATGACAGAAAAACGGAACCTTGAAAATTGAACAATGAACGACCAA
>CAMAIG010000304.1 GCA_945835085.1 uncultured Ruminococcus sp.
ATCCTGTGCTGTTTACAACAATGTATGGTATAACTTTGACCCTACTGGGGGTAACACATCGAGTTATCAGTTTACAACTGATAAAGAATATACCAGTCACAAAAATAACAAAGGTTACAAGATTGCTGACAACGTTGGGGCTTTCCCCATTTGCAACGGCAAGAAAGTATCTCGCTCTTCTTCCTCATCTTCATCTTCTTCAACCTCAAAAGTAACCTCAAAGTCATCTTTACTAAACAATTATAATATCAGGTTGAGTGATACTGGTACTGCTGTTGATAGATTTTCCAAGGTTGTAAAAAACAATATAAAATTTGCCAAAGAAGAGGGAAAAGATACTGTAACGCTCACGTTTGCTTCAAAGATTGATTCCTATGTCGAATCTTGCTACAAGAAAATACAGCAGCTTAAAAAAGACGGCACCATAGACTATAAGAGTGTAGAGATATGCACTCCCGAAACAGGAGAGCGTTTCATCTTAATATACTTGAAATAAAAAGGAGACCTCCCCATGAAACACATCAAGCTCATACCCTCACTTCTAATATCCCTATCCGTTTTCACCTTTCTCGCCACTCCCATTTCCGCAGCCAATCTTCCTGCGAACTACTATGTATCAATAGCGAAGGAGCGTGGTACGGACGGGTACAACAACTCATTTACATATAATGTGTCCCCTTGCTCTATGCGATTATCTATAAGTTCATTGAACTGCTCCCTGCTGTCACAGTAGTCTGCATACAGGTCATGCGGGTCAATCCCTGTTATAAACTCTTCCATTTTTAAATAAACATCGACAATCTATTCTTAATAAATATCTGTTTAATTAGCAAAAAGTTGCGTATCCCATTTAGGGTACGCAACTTCTTTTTTGAACGTGTTCTCTTTTGGTCGTAAATTGGTCGTAAAAATTGAGCTTAATCTGCTGAAATCACGTATCTGCGTGCTTTCTCAGTCCAGTGACTTCATTGTTGGGAAAAGCAGCACGTCCCTGATGGCGGGGGAGTTTGTGAGCAGCATTACAAGTCTGTCTATGCCGTAGCCGATTCCGCCTGTGGGGGGCATTCCTATTTCAAGGGCACGGAGGAAATCCTCGTCTATGCGGTTTGCTTCCTCGTCGCCCTTCTTGAGAAGCTCCTCCTGGGCGATAAATCTCTCTCGCTGGTCAACGGGGTCATTAAGCTCGGAGTATGCGTTGCACATCTCCCAGCCGTTGATGAACAGCTCAAAGCGCTCTACATAGTCGGGAGCGTCGGGCTTTCTCTTTGTAAGGGGAGATATATCTACGGGGTGATCCATGATGAATGTAGGCTGGATAAGATGCTTTTCTACATATTCCTCAAAGAACAGATTGAGGATATCTCCTCTTTCATGTCTGTCCTCAAATTCGATATTATGTGCCTTGGCAAGTGACTTGGCTTCTGCGGTGTCCTTAACGGCAGCAAAATCCACGCCCGAATATTTCTTCACGGCTTCGATCATTGTGAGCCGCTCAAAGGGCTTGCCCAGATCTATCTCATGCTCGCCGTAGGGGATAGTGGTGGTGCCGCAAACCTCCGACGCAAGATATCTGAACATATTTTCGGTGAGATCCATCATTCCGTAATAATCGGTATATGCCTGATAAAGCTCCATAAGTGTGAACTCGGGATTATGACGGGTATCTACACCCTCATTTCTGAATACTCTGCCTATCTCATATACCCTGTCAAGACCGCCTACAATAAGGCGCTTCAGATAAAGCTCCAGTGAAATTCTCAGCTTTACATCCTCATTGAGCGCATTGTAATGAGTTTCAAAGGGTCTTGCCGCTGCTCCGCCTGCATTTGCAACGAGCATGGGTGTTTCTACCTCGATAAAGCCCTTGTCATCAAGATATCTTCTGATAGATGCAATTATCTTTGAGCGCTTTCTGAATGTGTCTGCAACCTCGGGATTTACGATAAGGTCAACATAGCGCTGACGATAACGGGTGTCCTGATCTTTAAGTCCGTGCCATTTTTCGGGAAGGGGCAGGAGGGATTTTGTCAGAAGGGTTATCTTCTGCGCATGGACGGTGACCTCTCCTGTACGGGTCTTGAACACAAAGCCCTCTACGCCTACGATATCTCCGATATCCCAGGTCTTGAACTCCTTGAACTGCTCCTCGCCGATGTCGTTCATGCGGATATATACCTGCATTCTGTCGGTGCTGTCACGGACATCTATGAAGTTCGCCTTGCCCATGTTTCGCCAGGTCATTATTCTTCCTGCGATCTTAACATTGATGCGGCTGCTTTCAAGCGCTGCCTTCAGTGCTTCCTCATCTGTGCCGCATTCGGCTGTCAGCTTTTCTTCAAGCGCTGCATACTGCGCTCTGATCTCGGAATTCTTTATGTCATAGTCAAACTTTGTGATCTCAAAGGGGTTTTTGCCCTGCTCTTTGAGATTTTCAAGCTTTTCCATTCTGATTTTCTTTAATATGTGGATATCTTCCTCGGTCTGCTCGGTTTCCTCGGCAGCGGAAGCGGCATTTGTCTTGATGTTTTCCTCAGCCATTTTTCAACGATCCTTTTCTATTATTATTTACTGATCTCAAGAACTTCCATCTTGATGATGCCCATAGGTGCTTCTACTTCAAGAATATCTCCCACCTTTTTCTTAAGGGCTGCAATTCCGATAGGTGCGTCCTCGGAGATCTTGTTGTTTTCGGGGTCTGCCTCGGTGGAACCTACTATCTGAAGCTCCAGTATCTCATCAAATTCAAGATCCTTGAGCTTTACGATGGAGCCTACGCCTATTTCATCTGTTGAAAGATCTTCATCGCTTACTACCTCGGCGTTGTTGATCTTCATTTCTACATCGGCGATCTCTGCTTCAAGGATTGCCTGCTCGTTCTTTGCTTCGTCATACTCGGCATTTTCCGAAAGGTCACCGAAGGAACGGGCTTCCTTCAGCTTCTGTGCTACCTCTGCTCTGCGGACATTTTTAAGATATTCAAGCTGCTGCTTCAGATCGTCAAGACCCGATGCGGACATTCTGATTTTTTTCATTTATATTACCATCCTTTCGTTTCTTTCGGGAATTATCACTAATACATTATTATATAATATTTTTCGCCTATTTTC
>CAMAIG010000305.1 GCA_945835085.1 uncultured Ruminococcus sp.
GACGAAAAATCTGACTGCGCATCTTGCGCACAAGCTCTGTGCGGTGTTGCCTTAATCTAATATTGTCAAATATCATTATTTTTCACCATGAAATGTTTACAAATTTGATAATTATGGTGCTTGCAGAAAACACGAAAATATGAGATAATAATTAATTATATGAATGGAAAGAGGTATTGCCTATGTCACATCAGACAATAATAGTTCTTGACTTCGGCGGACAGTATAATCAGCTTATCGCAAGACGTGTCCGTGAATGCGGTGTATACTGCGAGGTAAAATCCTATAAAACTCCTTTATCCGAGCTAAAGGCAATGGATCCCTTGGGAATTATCTTCACAGGCGGTCCGAACAGCGTTTATCTTGACAACTCTCCGAAGGTAAGCAAGGACATTTTTGATATGGGCATACCTGTTCTCGGCATCTGCTACGGCTGTCAGCTCATGGCACATCTGCTTGGGGGCAAGGTTTCCACCTGCATAACCTCCGAATACGGAAAGACCGAAACGACCTATGACAAGTCATGCGTTCTTTTCGAAAGCATTTCAGAGCTGCCCGATACTGCTACATCATGGATGAGCCATACCGATTACATTTCCAAGCTTCCCGAAGGCTTCAGAATAACCGCTCATACCGAGCATTGCCCTGTTGCTGCCATGGAAAACAAGGAAAAGAAGCTTTATGCTGTACAGTTCCACCCTGAGGTCAATCACACCTTCTGCGGTCTTGGAATGATAGACAGCTTTGTAAAAAATGTCTGCGGCTGCACAGGCGACTGGACTATGGGCAGCTATGCTCAGACTGCTATAAAGGATATCAGAGAAAAGGTCGGCGACGGAAAGGTGCTTCTTGCACTTTCGGGCGGCGTTGACAGCTCTGTTGCAGCTGCTCTTCTTGCAAAGGCTGTTGGGGATAAGCTTACCTGTATCTTTGTAGATCACGGTTTTATGAGAAAAAATGAAGGCGACGAGGTAGAAGAAGCTTTCAGGGGCTGGGGCATTAACTTTATCAGAGTAAACGCAAAGGATCAGTTCATGGCAAAGCTCAACGGAGTTTCCGACCCCGAAACAAAGAGAAAAATTATCGGTGAAGAGTTTATCCGTGTATTTGAAGCCGAAGCTAAGAAGATAGGAAAGGTGGATTTCCTTGTTCAGGGAACCATATACCCCGATATTATCGAAAGCGGCACAGGCGATGCTGCTGTTATAAAGTCCCATCATAATGTGGGCGGACTTCCCGACTATGTTGATTTCAAGGAGATAATCGAGCCTCTCAGACTCCTGTTCAAGGATGAGGTCCGTGCACTTGGAAGAGAGCTTGGTCTTTCAAACGTTCTTGTGGACAGGCAGCCCTTCCCGGGTCCCGGTCTTGCTATCAGAATAATCGGTGAGATAACCGATGAAAAGCTGCTCATTCTTCAGGATGCCGATTACATCTTCCGTGAGGAGATAGCAAAGGCAGGTCTTGACAAGAGCGTTCATCAGTATTTTGCTGTGCTTACAAACAACCGTTCCGTGGGTGTTATGGGCGACGGAAGAACATATGACTATACTCTTGCTCTCCGTGCTGTAACTACCTCCGACTTTATGACAGCAGATTTCGCAAGACTTCCCTATGAGCTGCTTGAAACCGTTTCATCACGCATCGTTAACGAGGTAAGATCTGTTAACAGAGTCGTTTATGACGTTACGACAAAGCCCCCCGCAACTATTGAGTGGGAGTGATATTCACTATTTCTCTATGGCTCTTCGTTTTTCGGCATTGCTGTGAATTTTCAGCTCAACAAATCTGAGGGGCTGAAAAAGGATCGTATTTTTTGGTGGTTAATAATTTCGTCGACAAACCTGTTACTGTTTGTCAAGTACTTCACATATTCACATTCAGCCGCACCCGAAACCGAGTGCGGCTTTGGTGTTATACTCTGCCTGTGCATACCTTATTATGTAACAAGGACAGAAAATGTCATTTATAATAGTGTATCATATGCACAAAAATCTGACGGAATATTTATTTATTCCTCAAAAAATCGTTCATTTCTATTGAAGCTTTATGCAAAATATGGTATAATAATAATGATTTTTATTCCAAAATCAGCTTCATTTTAGTTTGCAGAATATTTTACAAAAAGGAGAACGACCATGAACAACACAAGACCGGAATCCATGGAAAGAATTACCACACCTGCACTTGCAGCCGCATTTATTGATGAGCAGATCGACGAGATCCGTGCCCAGGTCGGGGACAAAAAGGTTCTGCTTGCTCTTTCGGGAGGAGTAGACAGCTCCGTAGTTGCTGCACTTCTTATCAAAGCCATCGGCAAGCAGCTTGTATGCGTCCATGTTAACCACGGACTCATGAGAAAGGGCGAAAGCGAGCAGGTTATCGAGGTTTTCAAAAATCAGCTTGATGCTAATCTTATCTATATAGACGCCACCGACCGTTTCCTGGACCTTCTTGCAGGGGTTTCCGAGCCTGAAACAAAGCGCAAGATAATAGGCGGAGAGTTTATCAAGGTTTTTGACGAGGAAGCAAGAAAGCTTGAAGGTATCTCCTTCCTTGCTCAGGGTACTATTTATCCCGATATTCTTGAAAGTGACGGCGTAAAGCCTCACCACAATGTGGGCGGACTTCCCGAGGATATGCAGTTTGAGCTTGTTGAGCCTATCCGTCTGCTGTTCAAGGATGAGGTAAGAGTTGTGGGACGTGCGCTCGGTCTTCCCGCAAATATGGTCGACAGACAGCCCTTCCCGGGACCCGGACTTGGTGTCAGATGCCTTGGAGCTATCACAAGGGACAGGCTCAATGCGCTTCGTGAGGCTGACGCTATCCTTCGTGATGAATTTGAAAAGGCAGGTCTTACTCCTAAGGTATGGCAATTCTTTACCGTTGTGCCCGATTTCCGCTCCACAGGTGTTCGTGACGGAAAGCGTGCTTTTGACTGGCCTGTAATAATTCGTGCTGTCAATACTGTTGACGCAATGACCGCAACCGTTCCCGAAATAGACTGGGCTGTTCTTAAAAAGATCACCGACCGTATCCTCTCTGAGGTTCCCGGAGTATGCAGAGTGCTTTACGATCTCAGTCCCAAGCCCTCCGCTACCATC
>CAMAIG010000306.1 GCA_945835085.1 uncultured Ruminococcus sp.
CGCTGTATGTGCCCTTGATTTTTCGGGCAATAAGGTCCTTCAGCCCGATTTCCCGAAAATCGCCCACCATATAGCCGATAGTAACATTTTTCACATCTACAACCATAGAAAATTTCACCTTGCCTCGGAAAATGCCCGTATTTTCGCCGTCAGACGGGGCGGAAGAAGTATCATAGCCAGGGGCTTGAGCAGAAAGGGAAGTGAGCGAGGGAGCAGTCCCAGAGCGTGAAAGCCCCGCAGTCTTACAAAAAATTCGTCAACACGCATCTGCGGGGAAACCCTTCTGCCAAGGCTTTTTTCGCTGAACCGATAAAGGCAGCGGGGAATGTTTGCGCCTTTCTGCCCCGTGGAGTAGAGCCGCATAAAAAGCTCGTAATCCTCGTATTTTCGGGAAATTCCCACCGTCTTGTACCCGCCTGCGGAGGTGAGTGCCGACCGTCTGAACATGACCGAGCCGTGGATAAAGGGCTGATTGAACAGAAAATCGGGTGCTTTCGGTCTTTCGGGCATATGCCGCCTGCCGAATAAGACGCCGTTTTCGTCCGCAAGAAGGCAGTCGGAGCCGACAAATGCGATGCTTTCGTGCTCTTTCAGAAAGTCCAGCTGCTGTTCAAAGCGGTTTGGTTCCGAAATATCGTCAATGTCCTGTCTGGCAATGAAATCACCCCGTGACAGGGAAATGCAGCGGTTTAAGGCAGATGCCAGACCTTTGTTTTTATGCCGACGGATAAGCTTTATACGTTTATCCGAATGTGCCAGTGCTTTCAGCCACTCAAATGTGCCGTTGTCCGAGCCGTCGTCGCAGATAATGAGCTCGAAATCAGGAAAGCTTTGGTTCAGCACAGAGTTCACCGAACGTTCGGCTGTCTGCCTGTCGGGACAGTTGTAAACGCCCATAATTATCGAAATCACGGGCTTTTTGGGGGAACTCCGCACTTTTTTCACCTCATATATTTACCATAAATTTCAGCCATTGTGCTGACCGAATTTGAAATATCAAACTTGTCCACCGAGGACTGCGCCGCAGCTCCCAGACGTTTGAGAAGCTCACCGTCTGCCGCCAGCCTGTCAATGGCATCGGCAAATCCCGCAGCGTCGGAGGGGCTAAGGAGTATGCTGTTTACGCCGTTTGCGGCATATTCCGTTATTCCTCGGATATTTGAGCCGATAACCGGAACTCCCGCCGACATTGCCTCAATAGCGGCAATACCCAGCCCCTCACGGTAGGAGGGGAACAGGAAAACGTCGGCGGCGTGGAGCAGCGTGGGCACGTCGTATCTGTATCCCAGAAAATGGGTTATTTCGCCAATGCCCAGCTTTTCGGCGTATTTCTCACATTCCTTGCGAAGCTCGCCGCTGCCGCAAATTATGTATCGGAGATTTTCCGTTTTGCACAGGGAAATGGCTTTCAGGGCGGTGAAGATGTTTTTGTTTCGGTTAAGCTCGGCTGTGGTCATGACCGTGAAGGCGTTTTCGGGAATGTTCAGCTGACGGCGTATCTCCGATTTTTCGTCGGAAATTGCGGCGATCTTCTTGGTGTCAACGCCGACGCCGTGAAGCAGATATGTATCGCATTTCCCGCCGCAAAGCCGCTTTGAGGCTTCAAAATCCTCGCTGTTTATGGTAATAATTGCATCTGTCATGCCCGCAAGGATTTTTTCTATAAAATAGTACAGCCTGCTGACAGGGGACGCACCCTTGAAAAAGTGAAATCCGTGAGCGGTGTAAAGCAGGCGGCAGCCCTTTTTCCGTGCGTCCGCTGCGGCAATTCTTGCAATAGCTGCGGCGGTGGGGGTGTGGCAGTGGATAATGTCGTAATTGTTTTCGGAGATTATACCTTTCAGCTTGTGATAGGCTGTGAAATTTTTCAGATGAAAGGGGGAACGGCAGAAGGGCACGTCATAGTAATTATCGCAGAAATCAAGGGGGATATTTTCGTTATCCTCCAGGTCGTTTGCGGCACACACGTCAACGATAAAACCTTGCTCCCTGAACCATTGGAGATAGGGGATATGAAATTGTATAATGTGCTTTTTCAGCACCGAGGCAACAAAAAGCACTCGTTTTTCGGTTATACCGTACAATGCACCCATTCCATTTACGCATATTTACTTTATTATACCACAACAATCCAATTAATGCAATAATCAAAAACAACTTTTATATATTTTCACGAAAAAGTGGGCAGCTCCTAAACATTCATCACTATAAATTCCACTTTACACATTCCACATTAAATTCAACTCTCATCTTTCAACATTCAACATTAAAAAAGTGGGGAGATGCTATGCCGAAGCAATAGCCATCTCCCTTAGTGTCCGTTTAATAGTACATATCAGCTTGTGTAATAGAGCAGCTTTGTGCTCACCGCCGTAAGCATTTCCTTGTAAAGCTCCCCTGCGCTGGACAGGTCCGCACTCATCAGCGGGTCATTGATAAACGCATTGAACGCAATATCCAGATCCTTCTCGAAAACAGCGTCCACAATAAGCTTCTGATTTACGGTATGACGTACAGTCAGCGCATACAATTCCTCGGAAAGTCCCCCCGATGTGACCGCACGGACGCAGTTCTTGGAAAACAGAGCGTTAGTTTCCGTAATAACGCCCTTTGGCAGGTTCTCCACCTGACCGCTGTTGGGCAGGCAGGCGTTGGTAATGAGATTTCCCATACCCGCAAGCGCCTTTATCTGCGAGATGCAGTCGGAGGTGTAGCCGCCTATCCTGAGGGAATCTCCGCCCTCCATCAGCAGCTTTGAACGGGCTGCACGCTCTGTCTGCTGCTTTTTCAGAAGGTTGATGTTGACCTGTGCAAACTTCCATGAAGCGGCGGTTTTCGGCGATCTCAGATACCAAGGGGGACAAAACTCCGCAGTTATCCTGTCGCTCTGGGCGGGTATCATGCCATATCTCAGGAACATATCAAACCTGACCTTATTGGCGCAGGCGGCGGGGTTCAGCCTGAACTCCTCGGGGCGGCGTTCGTAGCCGTCATCGGCATATTTCCGTGCAAATTCCGTGAACATGGGCATAACGTCAATGCCGTTGTAAGAAGCTTCATTTACAAACGAAAATCCATTTATTCCCATAAGGTTAGTCTTTAT
>CAMAIG010000307.1 GCA_945835085.1 uncultured Ruminococcus sp.
TTATTTTTGTCTATTATGACAAAAAACATAATGATTTTTTTATGATGAGAACTTTTTGATATTATTTCGCTTTTTTAATTGTTCTTCTTGCTTTTGGCAGAAATATGTGGTAAAATAGAAAACAAAGGAATATTCCGGAGGAAAGGAAGTCTGATAAAATTGAGTCTGATGAATATGCTGATATTTATCGCACTTCTGATAGTGCTGATAAGTGTTGTAAACGAAAACCTTTTCCATCTTCAGAGCGATATTGCTCTGGTGCTTTTTTCATCTCTTATCAGCACAGCAATACTGTTTCTGGGAAAGATACCCGAATTTTCCTCGGTAAGGGAATTGTCTGCAAGCATCGGCAATTTCGGCTTTGAGGAATATCTGCTGGACAGTGTTCTTTGTTTCATGCTTTTTGCGGGAGCGGGTAAGGTAAATATGAGAAAGTTCAGGCAGAATATTAAGTCTATCAGCCTGCTTGCTCTTCTTACAACAGTTATAAGCTCGGCGCTGTTCGGTGTGCTTTTCCTTTGCATATCGAAGATATTCGGTCTGGGAATGGATATCTGGATGTGTATTCTTCTCGGCTGTGTTGTTTCGCCAACAGACCCTATTGCTGCAACGGGCATACTTAATAAGCTTGGTCTTTCAAAGAATGTTACCTCCGTTATCGAGAGCGAGAGCCTTTTCAATGATGGAACGGGCGTTGCGCTGTTTGTGTTTGTAAAAAGCATAGTTTCCCGAAGCGGCGGCAGCAATTTTGTTGTTGTAATGCTAAAGGAGATCGTTGGTGCACTTGCAGTTGCTTTTGCAGTTTCATTTATTCTTTTCAGGCTGGTAAAGCGCACAAAAAATCCTGTTATGCACATTATGATAAGCATACTTGATGTATCTCTCTGTTATGCTATCTGCGAGCATTTCGGATTTTCGGGAGTTATCGCTTCCGTTATCTGCGGAATGTATTTTGCATCACAGCTTGATAAGATATCAAGTCGGCGTGCAGTTTGTGATCCCGAGAACATATACGGCATATTCTGGGAATCAGCCGAGAGCATTCTTAATGCGGTGCTTTTTGTAATGATAGGTCTGTCCCTGCTTTCTGCGGAGCTTAGCAGCAGCATACTCATTCTGATACCTTCTGCAATAATAATAGTAATTATCTCCAGATTTACAGGCGTGGGCATATCGGGACTGTGCATAGGAAGGACTATTCCGGGAGGATACAGCCTTCCCGAATTTGTGATGCTTATGACATGGAGTGCGCTAAAGGGCGGACTTTCCCTGGCCCTTGCAATGGGTACAAAGGAATTTCTTCCCCCGGATGTGTATCTTATTTTCCTGAACGCTGCTTATATAACTATTTTCTTCACTGTAATAGTGCAGGGACTTACCACCAAAAAGGTATATCTCAGAATAGAAAAGCACAAGGCTGCACGGCTCAGAAGGCAGAGCGAAGCCGTTACAGAGCGTTTTGGAAAAACTGTGTCGGAATAAGGAGGATAACAAATGAAGGTTATTATAGTTGGTCTTGGCAAAACAGGAATGCTGCTTGCCGATTTGCTTTCCCGTGAAAATTACGATGTGACCGTGGTTGACAGCTCCAAGGAAAAGATAAATTCGGCAACGGATAAATACAGCGTCAGCGGAGTCTGCGGAAGCGGAGCGTCCCAGAGCGTACTTCTTAAAGCGGGAGCCGATACTGCCGATGTTATTGTAGCCCTTATGCCCTCCGATGAGGCAAATCTCATGACCTGCATGACTGCAAAGAAAATAGGAACACGCTATGCAGCACTGAGGCTCCAAAGTCCCGACTTCGGAGATGATAAGGAGTATCTTCTTGAGCAGTTCGGCGTTGACTACATAGTAAATCCCAAGCTTGCAACGGCTAATGAGATAAACTGTCAGATAGGACTTCCCGGTCATGTTAAGGCAGAGGCGTTTTTCTCCACAAATGCCGTTATGCTTAGGATAGATATTGACAAGAACAGTCCTTTTTCGGGCAAAGCTCTGAAGGATATCCGAGGAAGCTTTGAGGAAAATATGCTCATAGGTGCGGTAAAGCGTGGGGATCAGGTATTTGTTCCCGACGGCGGCTTTGTAATTGAAGAAGGGGACACGGTAAATATTATTTCTCCTCATTCCTCGGTGGAGAGGATAGTAACAAAGCTTGGACTTCTCAGAAAGCCCGTCAGAAGCGTATTTATCGTGGGCGGCGGAACTACGGGAGGCTATCTTGCCGAGAAGCTTCTGTCCCAGGGAAAGCGTGTAACTATACTTGAAAGCAGCAAGAAACGCTGCATGGAGCTTTCGGAGATGCTTCCAAAGGCAGAGATCGCATATGTAGATGAGGTCGATTCCGATACACTTACGGAGGAGGGTATCAACAGCGCCGACGTATGCGTATCACTTACCGGTGAGGACGAGAAAAATCTTGTGATATCCCTCTTTGCATGGAGCTGCGGTATAGGTTCCATAATCACAAAGGTGAACCTTCCTTCCTATGAGCGCCTGCTGAATAAGGTAAAGATAGATATAACTATATCTCCGACAGTTATCAGCACGGATATGTTCATGCGCTTTATCAGAAATGTTACGGTCTTCAATGAGAAGGGAAACGATATCAGACGAATTTATTCCATTTCGTCGGGTCTTGCCCAGGCAATTGAATTTATCGCCTATGATGACTGCAAAATGCTGGGGATCCCGCTTAAATCCCCTGATTTCAAGCTTAAAAAGGATCTGCTCCTTGCGGCGGTTATCCGAGGAAATGACCTCATAATCCCTAACGGCGATACTGCCATTCAATCGGGAGATAATGTTATTGTAATAGCAAAAAGCGGTCACAGGCTTAACATACTTAACGATATCTTTAGTGTATAAGGCTTAACCGAAATATTATTATTCGGCAAAAAATATGCCCGATAAATGAACCTTCCGTCATTTATCGGGCATAATATTTTTTATGTAATTACCTGCCGAAAGAAGAAATAAGCCCCAGAAGATCTGCATACTGCCTTTTGAACTCCGTAGAAGCAATCTCGGCATTTCTGATCTGATCGCTGATCTTTGATGAAAGAAGGGAATGGTTGAAAACAGCAGCGGAAATTGTGCAT
>CAMAIG010000308.1 GCA_945835085.1 uncultured Ruminococcus sp.
CAGAAGCTGAAAATCGGTCACGTTTTCGGCGAGAATGTGTTCCCGAAATTTGCGATATTAAATCCCGAGGTAACATTTACTCTTCCCGAATATCAGATGAAGGCAGGATTTTTCGATATAATGTCCCACATTTTAGAGCAGTATTTTTCGGGTAATGATGACAACACCTCCGATTATATTATGGAGGGACTGCTCCGTTCACTTATCCACAGCACAAAAATTGCCGTAAAAAACCCCACCGATTACGAAGCAAGAAGCAATATAATGTGGACAGCCACATGGGCGCTGAATACCCTTGTTGCAATGGGCAAATCCACCGATTGGGAGGTGCATATGCTTGGACAGGCAGTAGGCGCTCACACAGACGCTACTCACGGAATGACACTCTCTGCGGTTTCTCTGCCCTATTATCGCTACATAATGCCCTACGGTCTTGACAAGTTTGTAAGGTATGCGGAAAATGTATGGGACGTTGACCCCACAGGCAAGACAAAGGAGCAAATTGCTTCCGAGGGACTTGCGGAAATGGAAAAATATATGGTTGAGATAGGTCTTGTGATGAATATTTCCGACCTTGGCGTTACCGAGGATATGATAGAGGGCATTGCAGACAGCACCCTTATTATGACAGGCGGCTACAAGGTGCTTGACCGTGACGAGATCATTAAAATTCTCAGGGAGAGCATGTAATACTAATCTTCAATCAACCTATAGACAAAGCTGCTTTTCACTTTTTTGCACGGTCAATACCTTGTAAGACAAGCTGAGCCATATCACCGAACATCGGTAATATGGCTCTTGCTATTAAATATTTACAACATTTCCCTTCAAAAGCTCGGTATCGGCAATGTCATGGGTAACGGCAATGACCGTTCTTCCCGCTGCCATTCTTGAAACTATCTCCGCAGTTTTCCTGCGGCTCTCATCATCAAGCCCCTTGAAAGGCTCGTCCATCAGAAGTATACTTGATGGGTAAAACAGCGCTCTGATAAGGGCAGTTCGCCGCTTCATGCCCCCCGAAAGCTTATTTGCGGGAAGCTTAAGATTTTCCTCGGGTATGCCCGATAAGAGCAGCTCACGGCGAATATCCTCCGCAGCCGCTCCCGATGCCGTGATAAGGCAGTTATCCACGGGAGAAAGCTCCTCAAAAAGCCTGTCCTCCTGAAAAACCATTGATATCCTGCCCTCACGTCCGATTATCTCTCCGCAAAAATCCTCAAGACCTGAGATAATTCTCAGCAGAGTAGTCTTTCCCGCTCCCGACTCCCCCATTATCCATGTGACGCTGCCATCGGGGATATCAAGCTCAAAGCGGTCAAAAACCACCTTATCGCCGTAGGTCTTCCGGATATCATGTAGCCGCATTCTGTCTTTTGCCCTTTGCGCTGCCCCTGCCGAGTATCTTCTTTAATGTCCTTAGCACAGCGTCCAGATTGTAAACGAACACGCCCAAAAAGATAAATATCTGCCACAGCCAGTAAACGGGAGGCTCCTTGCCCGAAAGTATGCACATTATAACAATTGCGGCGGTATTTATGAGAAAGCGCTTGTAATCAACACGGAAGAAGATAAACCTTCTTGCATCAAATATCCTTACCGCAAAGCAGGCAAAATATGAGGAAGCCGTTGCAATGGCAGCGCCCCAGACGCCGTATTTCGGGATAAGCAGGAAATTCAGAAGGATATTGACCGCAGCTGCCGCAAAAGCAGTGAAGCATGAGTTAAGCGAGCGCTTCTTTGTGGTGTAGACCGAGGACAAAAACTGGCAGAAGCACTGAAATATCATGGACGCAATAAGAATAGGCGTGAACTGATACGCCTCAAAATAGCGGGCGCCCGAGCTGTTTGCAAGGATAAAGGTAAGGGGTTTAACAAACATGATAAGCCCCGCAGCGGCAATGTAAAGGAGAGAGGTATATGCACCGAAAACATTTTCATAGAATTTGCCGAGAGTCCTGCTGTCCCGCTCCTCAATTGAGGACATCTGCCACGCCTGATAGAACATGGTCGTAACGAGCATGAGCAGGGAGGGAAGCTTATAGCCGACGGAGTAAATGCCGTTTTCAACCTCGCCCACCATGCCGATAACAAACCATCTGTCGGAAGCGGAGGTTATCCACCAGAGAAGGTATGTGGGGATAAGGGGTGCAGAAAATTTCAGCATTTCCCGAAGAATACGGGAGTCAAAATAACGGGTATCGAGATATTTTCCCAGCTGTGCAAAGAATGTGAGCAGACAGATCGATACAGCGTCCGAGATGATAATGGACAGCACATATCCCGTAACGCCCATTTTCAGCCCGAGAAGAAGGATAAGATTAAGGATAAACTGCAGCAGAGTGGAGAAAATGCCGTCTGCCATAAAAAGCTTCACATATCCCCTGGAACGGACAAACTGGCTTGCAGTCTGCCTGAAGCAGGAGAAGAAGCAGAAAATGTATAAAAGCACGCTGTATTCACCGATGACGGAATTTCCCGACACAAGCGGCGTGAACAGCATGAAAATTATCATGCCCGCAAGAACGGTGAAGCAGGCGCAGGAATAAACCTTTTTGGGGTCGTAGGACTTATCCATTCCGAAGCGGATAATTGCGTCGGACATACCGAAGGTGACCAGGGGCACCAGCACATTTAGCGTATTGTAAAGAAGGTCTGCCGTTGAATATTCTTCCTCCGCCATGACCCTTGTATAAAGGGCAACGAGGAAAAATCCCAGTATTTTTGCGGCAAACTGCCCTATCCCGAAAATAAGGGTGTTGCCCATAAGCTTTTTATATCTGTTCATCTGTAATCTCCCGCCGTAAATTTTCTCCGGATAAAAGCCAAAGCAATCTAAAAAGATACCCTCAGTCTGTCGAAAAAGAAAAAACTGACACACCAAGATATTTTAATTATATCACATTATTTTCAAAAATGGAATAGGCAAATCAAAAAAAGAACATTACAAATCGGTTTTTACAGTAAAAAAGTATTGACTTTTTTTATGCAATATGGTATAATTACCAAGTAATGTGCCGCTGTGGTGGAATAGGCAGACACAAGGGACTTAAAATCCCTCGGATTAACCTCCGTACCGGTTCAAGTCCGGTTAGCGGCACCA